>WTCF01000154.1 GCA_013138705.1 Deltaproteobacteria bacterium | reverse complement strand
TATTGCGGCTTCTTCATGCATACCTTGCGCCGGGGCGACAGCACCCGTTACACTGATGCCCTCCTCAAGGAGATAGAACAGGTCTCGGGACTTCCGGCCGTGATCAGCCACCCCATACATGCAGTCTATCTGGGAGGCGGGACACCTACTGCTTTGGATGCAGGGGATCTCAAGCGGCTGATCGAGGCTGTTTGCCGCCTGTTCCCCCTGACCAAAGACTGCGAAATCACTGTGGAAGGCAGGGTGACCGACTTTGGGCAGGACAAGATGCGCGCTTGCGTGGCCGGAGGTGCCAATCGTTTTTCCATCGGTGTCCAGAGCTTTAATACCAAGGTCCGGCAGGACGTCGGACGTATAGCGGACAGGGCAGAGGTCCTGAAAATGCTCACCACCTTGACTGACCTGGACAATGGGGCTGTAATTATTGACCTCATTTACGGGCTTCCAGGCCAGACCATGGCTATCTGGGAAGATGACTTGAGGACCCTGATTGAAGAGACAAGGCTGGACGGCGCCGATCTCTACCAGTTGAACGTATTTAAGGGCAGCCCTTTGAGCCGGGCTGTAGATCAAGGTAAGCTCCCGCCCCCTGCCGATATCCCTACCCAGGCAGAGATGTTTTTAAAGGGCAGGGAGATGATGACCGCGGCTCGTTTCAGACGCCTCTCCATGTCCCATTGGGGCCGCACTCCCAGGGAGCGCAACCGTTACAATACCTTTATCCGCTATGGGGCCACCTGCATCCCCCTGGGCTGTGGTGCAGGAGGGCGTCTTCACGGCCACTATTTCTTCCAGGAGGGGAATCTGAAGACCTACTACAAGCGTGTCAACGCAGGAGAAAAACCAGTGGCCACGGCCATTCTCCTGCCTGCCCACTCCCCTCTTTTCAGAAACCTTGTTGGACAGATGGAAAATGGCAAAGTGAATCTCACTGTCCTTGGAGAAAAACACGGTTTTGACTTAGAAGCAGTCTTTTCCCCGCTCCTTGAGCAATGGGAGCAGGCTGGCCTGATACGGCGTCCGGGGGAAGGGTGGATTGAGCTCACAGTGGCAGGGGAGTTCTGGAATGTCAACCTGGCCCAGGCACTTATTGATTACTTCCAGCACTATCATCAGGAAGATGCGCGGCCTGGTTCCATGGCACTATAAATCCAGCAAGTTTTGTTGTATTGGAGGACAATCATGAAAACCTTAATCGTATGTGCGAGCAAGTATGGTTCCACCCTAGAAATCGGAAGATGGCTGGCGGAAAGACTGGGCGGCGATTGCCTTGTGGATAAGGCTGAATCCATGCCGGACCCGGCAGATGCAGATATTGTCATCCTGGGTTCTGGTATCTACAACCACCACGTATTGCCCTCTGTGCAGGAATATGTGAACCGCTTCAAGGATGCGCTGAAAGGCAAAAAGACTGTAGTCTTTGGAGTCGCCATGGACACAACAGGGGTTTTTGTGCAGGGAAAGGTCCACGGCGGATGGAACTATATCCTGCCTTTGATTAAGAGCCTGCCAAAACCCCCGATCCATGCCGGACTCCTGGGCGGGGAAATAAACCCGGACAAGCTGGATGCCGGAGATACAGAAGGACTTAAGCGGTTCTACAAGATGCTTTACGGCCGGGAGACTCCCATACCCTATAAGACCTGGATGAACAAGAAAAAGGTCTGGGCCTTTGCGGAAAAAATACTGGAGCGTCTTGAGAGGCCGTTTTAGTGTCCCTGTCGGGGATTCTGGGTCGCGGTAGGAATGCGGGTTGCCCCGCACCCCCTCCCCCAGTCCCTCCCGCCAGGGGAGGGGAAAGGAAAAAAACCACAGACATCAGGAGATTAGGTTATGTATAGATGGTATCGCATCACGGCAGGAGGCCTCTTGTGCTTGATACTGCTTATATTTCTATCAGGTTGTGAACAAAAACCAAAGGATGTTGGTCCGGCACCTGTCATGGCTGTAGGTTCCCAGTGGTACGGTCACATTCCGGTATGGGTGGGCATAGAGCGGGGTATCTTCAGGAAACATGGCTTTGACGTATCGTGGAGATTCATCGGCAAGAGCATGGACCGGCTGAATGCTATCTCTTCCGGAGAGGCTCAATTTGCCAGTCTGGGAGAAATCGCCATGTTGAGTGCCATGGCCCAGGGCAACACGCGCTTTTACTGGGTAGGCAATCAGGATATCGCCCCTGGTTTTGAGGGAATGGTGGCACGGCCGGGTATATTGGGTTTTGAGGATATCAGAGGGAAGAAAATCGGCTTCCCATTTGGTTCCACTGTGGATATCACCTGCCGGCTTTTGCTCCGGCAGCATGGTCTTGAACCGGACAGGGATGTCAAGCTTGTAAATCTGGAGGTGGGCGACGTGCCGGCTGTCTTTCGTGCCGGTAATGTGGACGCCGCCCTGGTCTGGGAACCCGGATTTTCCCAGCTACTGGAGGTAAAAGGGGCCACAGTACTGGGCATGGACACCGACACTGAAATCTTTAGACGATTCGGCACAATGACCGGCCCGGATGTTCTCATCCTGAACAAGACGTGGGTAGATGAGAACATCGTGAGGGCACGGCGGTTTATGGCCGCCTATTTCGAAGCGCTGGAGTGGGTAAAGGCCCACACTGACGAGACAGCGCAGATCGTCCAAGGACGTTACATACAACAGGACCTGGAGCTCGTCCGAACAAACCTGCGCAAGTTCGTATGGCAGGGGCTTAAGGACCAACCGCGAGTAATGAGTGATGAGGGTCTTTTCGCACAGGTCAATTTCGTTATCGATATCCTCAATAAAGACATGAAGGCTATCCCGGCCAAGCCTGATTTCCGCTACTGGGTAAACCTTAACGTCCTTCCCGTGGAAGGACCGGCCGGAGACTGATCTCATGGATAGCAAAGAACTCGGGCTCTGGTATTCGGCTATTATTGGATCGGCAGGCTTTATCTTTTTTGTTGGCCTGTGGGAGGTAGTGGTGCGCCTAGGCTTTATCGATCCTTTTTTTCTCCCTGCCCCAAGCCAGGTGATGGAGCGAGCGCTGGCAATGACGACCGGCAAGGATGCCGTGCTGCTGAATGATATTCGAATGAGTGGCACACGGGTGCTCACCGGATTTCTGTTGAGCGCCATAGTCGGCGTCCCCCTGGGACTGATAATGTATCGAAGGTATTTCACTCCCACAAAGAGGACGTAGAGGCTATTCACGATTTTTCCCTGACTGTGAAAAAAGGGGAAATTGTGTGCATTGTGGGGGCCTCAGGCTGTGGAAAGAGCACCTTTCTTAATATGGTGGCGGGCTTTATCCGACCATCTTCCGGCCGCATCCTTTTGGAAGGACAAGAGATCACCAAAGTAGAGCCCCGGTGCGGAATGATCTTTCAGAACTACGCCCTGTTTCCCTGGATGACTGTTATCGAAAACATCACCTTTGGCCCACGGCTGAAAGGCGTTCAAAAAAAGGTGAGGCACGAACAGGCCAAGCGGTGGATTAAGAGAGTAGGACTTGAAGGGTTTGACTATTCCTACCCCGGCGAGCTCTCCGGTGGTATGCAGCAGAGAGTGGTGCTCACTCGGGCCCTTGCAAATGAACCGGACGTATTGCTCTGCGACGAGCCCTTTGGTGCGCTGGATGCCATGACGCGTCAGGCCATGCAACAGGAGCTGTTACGCCTGATGTACAAATCAAACCAGACGATTTTGTTCATCACCCACTCCATAGACGAGGCCCTCATCCTAAGCGACCGCGTTGTCATCATGTCTGCCAGGCCTGGCAGGGTGAAGGCTGTATTCGAAAACGACCTTCCACGCCCCCGAAAGTTGGAACTCCAGCTTACCGATCGCTATCTGGAACTCAAAAGAAAGGTCTGGTCCCTGGTTGAAGAGGAAGTTGTGAGCGCGTTGGGAATCAGGAAAGGATAGTAGAATATTCAAATAGCGGGTACACTGTTAAACCCATGGATGAATCCATGAATACTGTTTTTCTGCTTAGACGTCATATTCATAAACTGCAATCCCATACGGTGCATATGACCCTTTTTCCAAATCCATCGTACAATGCCTTCAATTTTGACTCGGGAATTTGATGGAAAAAATATGGTCAGTCTCGATCTGGCAAGGAATTCCTGTAATGCCTAGAGTCCAACACCACTCATACTGATGTCTGTCATAGACTCCACATAGAAACGCCGGCCGTCCGAAATCGTGACCAATGACTCAATCGGGAATCGCTTATCCTGCCGTCGTTCAGAAGAAAATATTTCTTTCATTATACTCTCTTGCATATCCCATTAACCCGGATTTTGTAGTAATCCCCGGCCAACAATATAATAACACATTATTTATAAAAGTGCCACAAGAATATCCTTAACCGTTCACGGGATTACAACGCCCGTTTTACCGCTACCCACCGAACTGTAAGCGTTTACAGGGTGCTGCAGATGCGAGGCGGAGGGTACACAGACGTACTCCATGTACTTCAAGTGCCCGACAACAAAGCAGATGCGGTGCCCTGTGAACGCTTACACATATCCTTTCGAGGCGCGCAGTAATAGCCTCCGGAAGACATCTGCATTGTTCTATTCTTAAAACTTATCAAACTTATCGGAACTAATGAAAAAAAACTTAAAAGAAAATCCTCTGAGCCTCTTGTAAAACTCATGAATTCTGTTCGAATGTAAGGCGCAGGGAGGAAAAAATCAACCACCCGGCACAGTATCTAAAGAAGAAAATCTGGCAGGTAGAGGCTGCGGGATCAGGACTGTTTTCCCCATCCTGAGAAAATATGCATCAGTCATGCCTGCGATAAAGTCCCTCACAATGGTCTGGTAAGACTGCCCCTGAGCGTAGCTGTCATCCATCCCATTAAGGTAATCCCTGAAAATCACTGACTCATTCCTGTCCTGTTGCAGGTCATCCAGAAAGTGTTTAAATAAAATCCTGTAGAGGTCCTTAATTTTGGATGATTCGGTTTTAATCTTGGGATTCATATAGATGAACTCCATGTTGAAGGCCTTTAGCTCTGCCAAGGCATTTACCACCTCATGACTGAAGGCTATTTCATCTCTATCCAGGCTGGATTTAATAAGATCCTCAACCAGGCGGTAAACAATGGTCCCGTTTGTATCTCCCAATATCTTCCGGCAATGACCGGGGATCTGATCCCTCCTAATCAGACAAAGCCTGATAGCGTCCTCGATATCCCTTCCCACATAGCTGATTACGTCGGCCATCCTGACCACACAACCTTCGAGCGTCATGGGCCGGAGGTCTGTCTGAGGAAAGGAAAGCTTTGCCTCTACCTCAGCATCGAGCGTTTTAAATGTCTTCCCTCTGTGAGGTCTGATTGACGGGCAGTGTATCTCACCATCGTGGCACAGTATTCCATCAAACACCTGGAGACTGAGATTGCATCCCCTACCCTTTCGCTCAACTCTGCGCAGGAAATGAACTCCCTGGACACTATGAATAAACGGAGGAAGACCGTATTCCATGCATAACTCGGTAAGATACCGTTCACCATCGTGACCAAAGGGAGGATGGCCGATATCGTGCCCATAAGCAATGGCCTCAATAAGGTCCTCATTCAATCGGAGAAAACGGCCTATAGTCCTGGCTATCTTTGATACCAGTTGGACGTGAAGCACTCTATGAGTAATATGATCATTGGGGATAAGGGAAAAAACCTGGGTCTTGTCTATATACCTTGCATATGCCAGTGAATGCAGAATTCTGTCTGCGTCAACCGAAAACCATTGCCTGTGGTCTGTAGCTAACCGTTCTTCCTTCCTCTCCCGGACAGCATCAACACTGAGGGTTGCAAAAGGAGAAAGGCTTTTTTTCTCGTCTTTTTCCAGACGGCTCCTTTCATCCATGAGGTTTATTGTCATAGACTCAACTCCTCCGGAATATTGATTAATTTGCTCATTAGTTCAATATTCTACATGTGATTTAACAAAGCAATTGTTATTGTGTGTCTATTGACACCACAATCTCCGATTCTTACTTTGATTTGGGAAAAAAGTAACTTCTTAATACATTTAAATCTTTGAATTCTAAGGATATTTTAAATCATGCAACTTGAAAAATTCACAATGAAATCACAAGAGGCCCTGCAGGAGGCCCAGAGCTTGGCCCAAAGCAAAGGGCATCAGCAAATCGAGCCCGAACATCTGCTAAAGATACTGCTGGCCCGGCCTGAGGGAATTGTGCCATCGGTTCTGAGGAAAATGGGGGTTGAAATCCAGGCCATTGAAGCCGAAGTGGATGAGGCTGTAAACAATCTCCCTCAAGTGAGCGGAGCGGGTCTGCAGGTCTATATGTCGTCCACACTGAATCAGATACTGGAAAAGGCATTTGCCATTGCGGATAAAATGAAGGATGAGTATGTCAGCCAGGAACACCTGGTCCTTGCCATCCTCGACGCGTCCCACACAAAGGCCGGCCAGGCATTAACAGGCCATGGGGTCAACAAGGATACCTTCCTGCAGGCCCTGGTATCCATAAGGGGTAGCCAGAGAATAACCGACCCTAACCCTGAGGAAAAGTATCAAGCACTTGAAAAGTACGGAAGAGACCTCACCTCTTTTGCAAGATCAGGGAAGCTGGACCCGGTAATAGGTCGCGACGATGAAATTCGCAGGGTCCTGCAGGTACTGTCACGAAGGACCAAGAATAATCCCGTCCTCATAGGTGAACCCGGCGTTGGTAAGACCGCGATAGTAGAGGGTCTGGCCCAACGAATAGTCTCCGGCGATATTCCTGAGACACTTAGGGACCGGCGCATTATTGCCTTGGATATGGGGGCCTTGATCGCAGGGGCCAAGTTCCGGGGTGAATTTGAAGAACGGCTGAAGGCAGTCCTCAAGGAAGTAGCAGAACGGCAGGGCGAAGTCATCCTGTTCATAGATGAAGTCCACACCATGGTGGGCGCCGGAGCGGCCCAGGGATCCATGGATGCCTCGAATATGCTGAAACCTGCCCTTGCCAGGGGGGATCTCCACTGTATCGGTGCCACCACAATAGACGAATACCGCAAGTACATTGAAAAGGATACGGCGCTCGAAAGACGCTTTCAGCCCGTGATGGTGAATGAGTCCAGTGTTGAAGACACCATTGCCATACTCCGCGGGCTGAAAGAAAAATACGAGGTGCACCACGGAGTGCGGATAAAGGATTCATCTATAATCGCGGCATCAACGCTGTCTCAGCGCTACATCATGGATCGCTTTCTCCCGGACAAGGCCATTGATCTTATAGACGAGTCAGCAGCAAAGCTGAGAATCGAAATAGACAGCCTTCCAGCGGACATTGACGAACTGGAGCGCCGGAGCATGCAGCTTGAAATAGAACAGCAGGCCCTGAAAAAAGAAACTGATCCGGCCTCCCAGGAAAGATTAGAGAAGATCAAACAGGATCTTGCCGACCTCAGAGAACAGAGCGATGCGCTCAAGGCCAGCTGGCAGCAGGAAAAGGGAATTATTCAAAAAATCCGTGATATCAAGGAACGCATAGATCAGCTCAGGATCGACGCAGAAAGATTCCAGCGTGAGGGTGACCTGAACAAGGTGGCTGAAATTCTCTACGGAGAGGTCCCAAATCTTGAAAAGCAACTCAAAAAGGAGCAGGACCGCATAGAGGAACTTCAGAAGGATGGCACCAGTATGCTCAAAGAGGAAGTGGACGCAGATGACATTGCGGACATCATATCCAAGTGGACCGGAATACCGGTCAGCAAACTTCTTGAGGGAGAGAAAGAAAAGCTAGTCCACATGGAAGATCGCCTGAGCCAACGGGTTATTGGTCAGGAAAAGGCCATACAGGCAGTATCAAACGCAGTCCGCAGGGCCAGGGCCGGCCTGCAGGACCGTGAGCGACCTATCGGCTCCTTTATCTTTCTCGGACCCACAGGTGTTGGAAAAACAGAGCTGGCCAGGACCCTGGCTGAATTCATGTTCGATACTGAGCAGGCCATAATTCGTATGGACATGAGCGAATATATGGAAAGACACTCAGTCGCCAGGTTAATCGGTGCGCCTCCGGGCTATGTGGGATATGAAGAAGGAGGCTATCTCACAGAGGCCGTACGGCGCAAGCCCTATTCCGTTATTCTTTTTGACGAAATAGAAAAGGCCCATCAGGACGTATTCAATATACTGCTCCAAATCCTGGACGATGGAAGGCTTACTGACGGCAAGGGCCGTACTGTAAACTTCCGTAACACCATAATTATCATGACTTCCAACATAGGCACTGACCTGATTCAGGAAATCAAGGACCCGGAGGAAATGGAGCACAGGATGATGGACGCCCTTCGTCTCCGCTTCAAACCCGAGTTCCTGAACCGAGTGGACGACGTGATAATCTTTCATTCACTCAGCAAGGAACACCTGCAAAGTATTGTGGATATCCAGCTCAGCTATCTCAAGGACCGTCTGCAAGAGCATAATTACGAAATTGACGTGAGCAAAGGAGCAAAGACATGGATAGCCGACGCAGGCTATGATCTTACCTATGGGGCCCGTCCTCTCAAGAGGGCCATTCAGCGCTACATTGAGAATCCGCTGGCCCTTAAAATCCTCGAGGGGACCTTCAAAGAGGGAGACAATATCCTGATAGACATGGACGAAAATGGCCATGTGTCATTCCGTAAAAGCTGATTATCTTCACGCATAAGAAAAAAGAGCTGCGAATTTTCTGCTTTTGGATTGGTGCAAAACGTTCGTTTCTGTTATACTAATTTTATTCTGTTGAATAACAACTTGATGGGCCTTGTCTTTCTCCGGCCAATGTGCGATTATTTGCAGCAATACCCCAATTCATGGATAAAAAACTTGGGAAAGGATGATGAATTATGACAAGAACTAAAAGCAGGCCATATGCAGTAGATGATGTTCGCCACATCTACAAGAACTACACAAACATGACCGCGGCTGAAATCGCAGACGAACTCGGTATCAGTAAAGCTCAGGTCTCGAAAATCGTTACAGAGCTTCGAAGACAGGGAGTTGATCTACCAAAGAAAAAACGTGAAAATCCGGTTGAGATTTTTATCCGGGAGGAGCCCGGCCTTAAACTCAAACAGTCATAACCGGGCATTTCGTCACCCGCTCGCTACGCTCACTCGATACACACAGACATTTTCCCCCGTCGGCATGGCGGGAAAAAAGTCATTGTAAGGCCATTTGCCGGTTCGGCAGATGGCCCGAGTCTATGTTCGTCTCGTACTATTCTTATGCCTTCTACATTCAGAACTCACGAATTAAAGGTTCAGGTTTTCGGCAAACCCTGAACCTTTGAACCCTGAACCCCTGAGTTGAAATCCACGGTTTACTTCGTAAGTTCAGTGCCTTTTTCCTGAAAAAGCGGGAGCTTGACAATGACTACGGTCTGACCGTCCTCGGTCCGGATATCGATCTTTCCGTGGTTGCCTTGCACAAACCTATAAATGATGTTTAAGCCACGACCCCTTACTTCACCTTTTTTGACCTGATCAATTTTTTCCTCTGGTATCTCTCCTGTATTTCTAATCTCGAGACAGGCCAGGGTCTCCTCTATATAGCAACGCATGGACAGAGCGCCTCCCTGTTTCGAGATGGCATTGACAGCGTTGTTCATAAGATTGTCCAGTACTCGTTCCAGACCGAAACGCGAACAATAGACCAATATCTCTGCTTTAATCTCCGGGGGCTCTATCCGGATGTATTTGCGCCATGATTGCCGAATGGCTTCCTCATTAAGACGGAATCGTTCTCCGGCGATCTCACCGAGATCCAGGACCTCTTCCCGGCCTTCCAATCTCATGGCCACGGCCATATCCTGCATGCGGACCGTTTCCTTAAGGATGATGTCCAGGTATGTGACCAACTTGTTCCGTATCCCCTCAATGTCTTCTGATTCCATCAGATTCCTGGCCCTGGAGGCAAATCCTGTGATGGCAATCGCGGGATTTTTGAAATCGTGCATGATGTCGTCCAAGAGCTCTAACCGCAAGGCCTTCATGGCTTCTTTTCCCAAAAAGGTCAACAGATCTATCTCTTCGTTCATAAAGGACGACTTCTGATCCGTAGCATAAAAGGTCATCAGATAACGAGTGGTCCCCTTTACCCTGAGCGGGACGATCAGGATGGAATGAATGTGATGCCTTTGGACGAATTTCCGCATACCTGAGCTGGTGAACCGGCTTTTTTCAGGATCTTTGATCAAAAGATAGGCAGGATCGATCCGCTCAAACGGCTGGTCTCCGTATTCCGACGCACCGTGGATCGCGGTTTGGAAGTACGGGTGATGGCTCACCGTAAAGGTATAGCCCAATTGGTGATACGTTTTGTCCAAGGGATACCCGGCCTCAAGACGGATAAACTTCTGATCCTTGGACACTGAAAACAGAGAACAGCTCTTGACCTGCAGATATGGCTCAAGCTCGGGGATCAGGTCCATGAACAGGTCCTTCAGCTTGATCCCTTCCCGGTTGCTCAGCTTTATAAAAATCCTGTCTACCATGTTCTCCTTGTGCGCATTCAGCCTCTGTAAGGCCAGGATCTTCCTTTTGGCCAGGACAAAGCTTACGCGACGGGCCAGGAGCTCAGCATGAATTATCTCAAATGGATCAAACTTCCGGTTATCCTCCTTGTAATAAATCTGAAGGGAGCCGAGAACGTCTCCTTCCGAACCTGAAAACCTTGGAATCTGAAGAGGGACCGCCAAGAGGGAATGAAATCCTTTATCTTTCACTATGCTTTTAATCTTGAAGTACGGATCTTCAAGAAGGCTCGATATGGCGATGCTTCTGTTTTCCCGGACCACCCGTCCTGAGACGGAATCCTCAAAAGGGACGGCAATTTTACATTCGGTTTCGGCAATCCGGTGTGTGCCGAGGCAGGTCATGCTCAGGGATTTGGGATCAAAAAGCCGTATGGATGCAGCTTCGGCCTTAAGAATATTTGCTATTTTTTCCGCAGCAATCTCAAGGATCTTCTTTTCTTCAAGTCCGGAATCAATCTCAATAATTTCTTCAACATCGTAGATAATGCCGGAGAGGACTCCAACCAGATATTCCTGCTCGATAGAACGGGCCAGATCCAGACGCTCTGAATGAGTCA
>WTCF01000159.1 GCA_013138705.1 Deltaproteobacteria bacterium | reverse complement strand
CCAAAGGATTTTATAACCTTCATTGACGAAAGCCACATAAGCATTCCCCAGATAAGGGGCATGTACGCAGGGGATCGTTCCAGGAAAAAGACCCTTGTTGAGTTTGGTTTCAGACTCCCTTCAGCCCTGGACAACCGCCCACTACGGTTTGATGAGTTTGAAAAGGCCGTGGGCCAGGTCGTTTGCATTTCTGCCACTCCGGGGCCATATGAACTTGAAAAGGCAGGAAGGGCCGTGGTGGAGCAGATCATAAGGCCGACAGGTCTTGCAGATCCGCCGATAGAGGTAAGGCCTGCCGGTACCCAGGTGGATGATCTTATGGAGGAGATACAAAAAACTGTTGCGAGAGATGAGCGGATACTTGTCACCACCCTGACAAAGAGGATGGCAGAGGCCCTCACAGAATACTATTCCTCAGTTGGTATTCGCGTTGAATATCTCCATTCGGATATCAAAACCATAGAGAGGAGCCAGCTAATACACGGCCTGAGGCGTGGTGACTTTGATGTACTGGTTGGGATAAATCTCTTGAGAGAAGGGCTTGACATCCCGGAGGTGTCCCTGGTGGCAGTGCTGGATGCGGACAAAGAGGGTTTTCTTCGTTCAGAAAGGTCTCTTATTCAGACAGCAGGGCGGGCCAGCCGGAATGCCGATGGCATGGTGCTGCTCTATGCAGACAGGATTACCGGCTCTATGAAGCGGGCAATAGAGGAAACCGAACGCAGGCGCCGGATACAGTTAGAATACAATAGGATACATAATATTACCCCGGTCACTATAAGAAAGGCAGTTAAAGACGCCCTGTCTTCCATCTATGAGAAAGAGCAGCACTTGGAAAGGCAGATAGCTGAGGCAACAGTTCCCTATGCAGACTTGTCGGGTATCCAGGATATGGAAGAACGGATCAGAATCCTGGAACAGGAGATGAGGGCTGCTGCCAAAGAACACCGGTTTGAGAAAGCCGCTGAACTCAGAGACAAGATTAAAGAACTTAGGACGGTGCCAAAGAAAAACCTTCTGAACACTCCGAGATAGAATGTTTTTGACCCGCTTCGCGCTGGGACTTGACAGGAACTCATCAATGTGTATAGTAGATACACAATATGGAGGTGTATTATGCGTACAAATGTTGTGATTGATGACAAACTGATGTCCCGCGCCATCAGGTCCAGCGGGTGTCGGACAAAAAAGGCCACCATCGAAACGGGCCTGCGGCTGTTGGTCCAGATCAACAGCCAGAAGAAACTCCGTGGACTCAAGGGAAAGATCACATGGGAAGGTGATCTTGAAGAAATGAGAAGGGATTGACATGGTTATTGTCGATACTTCCGCTTGGGTTGAGTACTTCAGGAACGGATTGCCAACTGTCGTTTCAAAGGTTGATCGATGTCTTGACCAGGATCTTGTTGGCATTGGTGACTTGGTGTATTGCGAGTTGATGCAAGGCATACGTTCATCCCGTCATCGTACCGAGGTCTCGTCGTTGCTTCTATCCCTACCACATTTTAATATGGTCGGTTTCCACATTGCTGAGAGGTCGGCAGCCAACTACCGATTTCTCAGATCGAAGGGTGTGACCGTACGAAAAACAATCGACGTGCTAATCGGCACGTTCTGTGCCGAGCACGGGTTCCAGATCGTGCATCACGATTCGGATTTCAACTTGATGGCACAACATATCGGACTGGACATAATCTAGCCCCAACAATCGATTCGACGGCATAAAAATCCATGACGAGGATTTCGTCATTTCCTTAGATAAAAATATGTATTTTTCCGGAAAGGTGTGATCATAAAATGACCATAACAGAAAACATCACTGCAAAAAGCGGCGTTGAGTTACTTGTGGAAAAACGCATTATGGATGATTGGGTCGAAATCTCCATTGGTCTGAAAGATCATAAGAAGTGTCTGTTGCACTGGGGACTTCGCCGCCATGTTCAAGCACCCTGGGAGATGCCGCCAGGTTCGGTCTGGCCTGAGGGCAGCAAGGCATTTGGCAAACAAGCCATTCAGACCCCTTTTGCAGAGAAAGATGATGCCGGCAGAATCGTTATAAGACTGGATCGGACATTGGATTTTTCTTTTTTGGTTTTTGTTCTCTATTTTCCCGAGGAAGAGCGCTGGGACAATAACCTCGGCCGGAACTACCAAATCCCGCTTGTTGTTCCTTCAGAAAACGAGGTGTCTTTGGGCCATCCTGAACTCGCAGTGATCGCCGATGAGATCATTGAAAAGGAAATGAGCCGCAATTCGTGGACGCTAATGCATCGTTTCAACCTATGTTATGACCTGCTGGACAAAGTCAGAAACAACATGGAGGGGCTGGCGCTTGTGTTTGTATGGCTGCGTTTTTCCGCCATCAGACAGATAGACTGGCAGCGAAACTACAACACCCAGCCCAGAGAATTGAGCCATGCTGAGGATCGGTTGACGCTTAAGCTTGCTGATTACTACACAAAAGAAGAGCCCGGGGGGCGTGAGTACATCCGTTTGATGCTGACCACAATGGGGCGAGGTGGTGAAGGACAGCAAATCCGCGATGAGGTCTTAAACATCATGCATCGCCTTCACATTAAAGAAGTCTCCGGGCATTTTATGGAGGAATGGCACCAGAAACTCCACAACAACACCACTCCTGATGATGTTGTCATCTGTGAGGCCTATCTGGGGTTCTTAAAAAACAACGGCAATCTGGATATTTTCTATAAGATACTCGAAGCAGGGGGGATTACAAAAGAAAGCCTTGAGAGCTTCGAGCGCCCAATCATATCTCACCCTGATTTTGTCCCATCTATAAAAGACCCATTGATTCATGATTTGGAGCATTTCCTGGGGATTCTCAAGGCCGTTCATTCCGGTACTGATCTCGGCACTGCCATCTACGCTGCCAGATATCTATTCGATTCAGGAATGCACGGCCTGATGGACTTCATATGGATGCATCGTGACAATATAGATGCCTGCATGCTTCTTGAAAAGATTACTGAGGCGCGCCGCCTCCTTAAAACACAACTGCAAGGCAATTCAAATGTTGTACGCGACCTGCTCTTCCTCGATCTGGCCCTGGAGAATTTCCTGCGCGTTGTGGTGGAACGGAGTCTTCATTTGCATCTCAGCGCTGATCAACTGGTGGAATTGATTGGAATGGTGCTGGGAAATCTCCTTATTTCAAGAGGCAATGACGAGCTTACACATTGTCTTCACCAGTGGGAGCACGTCAGGAGGATGCCCCGTTTCGGAAAAGATTGGGCGCTCCAATCCAGGGCCGTACTTGATCGTCTCTCTCGCGCCCTGGGCGCCGTAATCGACCATTATTACCAAGTCCTTCAGCCCAAAGCTGAATTTCTCGGTGGGGCCTTTCACGCCGACTCATGGACTATTTCCCTCTTCAGTGAGGAAGTGGTGCGAGGGAAACCTGTCTTCGCCTTGTCGATACTTTTGCGTCAAATAGATCCAATATTGCGTAGAGAGGCCCATCTCGGCAACTGGCAGGTGATCAGCCAGGGCCAAGGCACGGGACAAGTAGAGGTTGTCTCCGACTTAAGGTCCGTTCAGGGCAAGGACTTTGCTCGACCCACAGTCATTATTGCCGACAAGATCGCAGGAGAGGAGGAGATTCCAAAAGAGGTGATTGCTGTCATCACACCGGACTTGACCGACATAGTATCCCATGTTGCGATCCGGGCCAGAAATGCAAATGTGCTTTTTGCCACTTGCTACGACCCTGAAATAATCGGACGTCTGAAGTCCTTCAGTGGACACCTTCTCAGCTTAAGCGTAAATGCAGCCGGTGACGTAATATTCGAAGAAAGTTCCGGAGAGTCGGGCATTACTTCGCAGCGTGTCCTGCCGGTCCCCCGGATATCCCGGCCTTGTTTCACTGCTTATGCCGTATCATCAAGTAAGTTCAATCAGAAAAATGTTGGGGGCAAATCCAACAACCTGAGGCACTTGCAGGGCAAGTTGCCGGA
>WTCF01000002.1 GCA_013138705.1 Deltaproteobacteria bacterium | reverse complement strand
TATAGATGTAGAGGAATCGGGTGATTGATATGGATCTATATTTCTGGGTATTTGCCAGCATGTCAGTTCTGGCCGGGCTATTTACCATAGCCGCAAGGGACGCATTGCCCAGTGCAATGGGACTGCTTACGGTTTTTATTGCTCTTGCTAGCCTGTATCTCCATCTGCATGCCCCGTTGATCGCTATTTTCCAGGTAGCCATTTATGCCGGGGCCATCCTGATCCTGGTTGTGTTTGTTATCATGCTTCTAACGGCACCGGGTGAAAGGTTGGCGGCTATCCAGGCCAATGTCTCATACAGGGGCTTCGGTGCCCTGCTTGGGTTGTGTTTAATTGGTCTCGTAATAGTCGGGACAAAGGGCGTGTCTGACATAGTGTCTATGAAGGCACTCCCTGAAGGATTCGGAGACCCATCGATGTTTGGTGATTTGTTTTTCCGGGACTTTTTGCTTCATTTTGAAGTCGTATCCGTACTCCTGCTTGTAGCACTGATTGGCGGGATATATCTATGCAAGAAGAAACTTTAAGAGAGGGCTGAATGGCATCGCTCACACACTATATAGTTTTGTCATCAATACTCTTTGGCTTGGGGACCATCGGCTTTTGTACAAGGAGAAATGCCTTAATCCTGTTCATGTCTATTGAGCTTATGCTCAATGCAGTAAATCTCATGCTGGTGGCCTTTTCAAATTTTATGGGCGATATGGCAGGGCAGGTTATGGTCCTTTTTATTTTTGCAGTGGCTGCGGCTGAGGTTGCTGTAGGCCTTGCGATATTAATAGCGCTCTTCCGGCATGTGCGGGAGGTGGATATAACCAGGTTTAATGTATTGAAATGGTAAAGAATACTTATTCAGCTAATTATGTTTTTTGGTGTATAAACACCCTGTCTATGTAGGGAGCTATTCATGGAAGGTTATCTGTTTCTCATACCATTACTGCCTTTTATAGGATTTCTGATTAATGGCCTGTTAGGGCAAAAGATCGGGAAATCCGCTGTTTTCTGCATTGGCTGTTCCAGTATAGGCCTGGCCTTTCTATTTTCCATTCTGGCCGTGTACCAATTGGCATGCAGCCCGGCTGAAGACAGGTTGCTCGTGCAGGTCTTATGGAATTGGATGACCGTAGGCAATCTGAATATAGATGTTTCCTTGATGATTGATCCGCTTTCCGCTGTGATGGTCCTCGTGGTTACCGGCGTGAGTTTTGTTATTCATATATACAGCACAGGTTACATGGCACATGATGAGGCAGCCTGGAGGTTCTTCTCTTACCTGAATATGTTTGTGTTTTTCATGATAATGCTGGTCATGGGTTCCAACTATGTAGTGATGTTTGTCGGCTGGGAGGGCGTAGGTCTTGCCTCCTATCTGTTGATCGGTTTCTGGTACAAAGAGAACGTGAATGCAGATGCGGGTAAAAAGGCCTTTATCGTTAACCGGATTGGAGACTTTGGTTTTCTCCTTGGCATGTTCCTGATTTTTATTACTTTTGGTTCCCTGTCTTATCTTGATGTATTCCCAAAGGCAGCTCACATGTATGAGAGTGGGATGATGGCTATGAACTCGCCGGTAATGATAGCTATATGCCTTTTGCTTTTCCTGGGAGCAACCGGGAAATCAGCACAGATCCCCTTGTTTGTCTGGCTCCCGGATGCAATGGCTGGCCCGACGCCGGTTTCAGCACTCATCCATGCTGCCACAATGGTGACCGCCGGTGTCTATATGGTAGCAAGGACCAATGTTCTTTTCACCCTTGCTCCCACTGCGTTACTGGTTTTGGTATTAATGTCTGCGGCCACTGCATTTATTGCGGCAACCATTGGTATCCTGCAGAACGATATCAAGAGGGTACTTGCCTACTCTACTGTAAGTCAGTTGGGATATATGTTCATAGGTGTGAGTGTGGCTGCATACGGGGCAGGCATATTTCATCTCATGACCCACGCCTTTTTCAAGGCTTGCTTGTTCCTTTGCGCCGGTTCTGTAATTCATGCCATGGGCGGGGATCAGGATATGAGGAGCATGGGGGGCCTTTGGAAGAAGATACCCATCACATATATCACCATGCTTTTTGCAACCATAGCGATTGCAGGTATTCCTCCTTTTGCAGGGTTCTTCAGTAAGGACGAGATCCTGTGGAAGGCCTTCACGTTCCCGTATTATCCTGTTGTAGGTAAGATAGTCTGGTTTATCGGCGTTCTTGCCGCTGGAATAACGGCTTTCTATATGTTCAGGCTGATTTTCATGACATTTCATGGTAAGTTCCGCGGTACTGAAGAACAGGCCAAGCACCTACATGAATCGCCATTAAGCATGACGGGTCCCCTTATGATCCTGGCTTTTCTTGCAGTATTTGGAGGATGGTTAGGCATACCGCATATAATCGGCAACCTCTTTGGCCATGTACCCAATGTCATGGAAAATTTCTTTGAGCCGGTATTTGCCAACTCACATGAAATAATTGCTGCCTACGCTGGAGTGCAACACCATTCCATCGTTGTAGAGTGGGTCCTTATGGCCGGCTCGGTGGCTGTTGCCATTGGCGGTATTTCCCTGGCCTATCATATATATATTCGTCGTGCTGACGTACTTCCCAAAAAGCTTGCCGAGACCTATTCCATATATCACAAGCTTGTCTATAACAAATACTATGTTGATGAAATATACTACTATGTGATTGTCCTTCCGTTTTATTATCTCTCAATGTTCTTCTGGAAGTTCGTGGATGCGTTCATCATCGACGACATAGGAGCGAATGGACAGGCATGGTGGGTACAAAGGGGATCAGGTGCGTTAAGGCTGGTCCATAATGGTTATGTGCAGACCTACGGGGCATTTATGGTCCTTGGACTTGTTGTAATGCTCTGGTTTTTCATTGTGTAAAAATGGCTGGATTTTATTTTATGGAACAGGGCCGGGAAAGAGCAGTTATGGAGTGTAATAAAACAAAAGGATCGAAGGGTAGATTATGAATGCTCCCATATTAACCTATGTAACCTTCTTACCCCTGTTGGGAGTGCTGGCTATTCTCTTTATTCCACAGCGGAGTGAATCAGGGAAGAATGCCATCCGCTGGGTATCAATGGTAATATCCACATTAGTGTTTATTGTTTCGCTGAGATTGTACTTTGATTTCGATCCGGACGTGGCAGGGTTTCAGTTCCTAGAGAAACATACATGGATCCCTAGCTATGGCATTACCTATTTTATGGGTTTGGATGGTCTCGCATTCTGGCTTGTACTTTTGACTACCTTTCTTACTCCGCTTACAATCCTCTCCACTTGGGCGGCCATTACAAAAAGGGTTAAGGAGTTCCAGATTGCGATGCTGGTCCTTGAGACAGCAATGCTCGGGACATTTGTATCTCTGGACCTCTTTCTGTTCTATGTATTCTGGGAAATTATGCTCATTCCCATGTGGCTAATCATAGGTGTATGGGGCGGAGAACGAAGGATCTATGCTGCAATCAAATTTTTCCTGTTTACTGCAGTCGGTTCCTTCCTCATGCTGGTGTGTATCATCGGCCTTGTTTACTTTCATCATCAGCAAACCGGTGAGCTGACATTCAACCTGCTCTCTCTATATAATACGGATCTGGCCAGGACGTATGAAATACTCTTCTTCGCAGCCTTTGCCCTGGCATTTGCAATAAAGGTCCCGATGTTTCCATTCCATACATGGTTGCCGGATGCACACGTTGAAGCACCAACTGCCGGGTCAGTGATTCTGGCAGGTATTCTCCTGAAGATGGGCACGTATGGATTTTTCCGGTTTGCAATGCCCCTTTTCCCTGATGGGTCGGCCTTCTTTACTCCGCTTATTATTGTCCTTTCGATTATAGGCATTATTTACGGGGCAATGGTGGCCATGGTTCAGCCGGATATCAAGAAACTGGTGGCTTATTCATCCGTATCTCACCTTGGTTACTGCATGCTCGGGCTTTTTGTTTTGAACCGTCATGGCGTGGAAGGGTCGATCCTCCAGATGATCAACCACGGCATTTCAACCGGCGCCTTGTTCCTCTTGGTGGGTGTAGTCTATGAAAGACGCCATACCCGTATGATTGCGGAATACGGAGGAATTTGCAGGCCGATGCCTATTTATTCCGCTATCTTTTTCCTTATAACCCTGTCAAGTGTGGGATTTCCCACTACTAACGGGTTTATTGGTGAGTTTCTTATCCTGTTAGGGGTCTTTGAAGTGAACAAGGCTGCTGCTGTATTGGCAGCTACCGGTGTGGTCCTTGGGGCAATTTATATGTTCTGGATGTATCAGAGGGTCTTTTTCGGTAGGATCTCAAACCCCAAGAACGAAAAACTTAAGGACTTGAACCTCAGAGAAATGGCGTATCTCATGCCTCTGGTTGCGCTGGTATTCTGGATAGGCCTGTTTCCCAATTTCTTCCTGAGCAAGATGCATACCTCAGTGGATCACTTTATCAGTCAGGTCAAGATCTCTGCACCAGCGTCCCCCGGTGCGGTTGTAGAGCATCATGCCTTTGTTGACAAGACGCCTTTATCTGTGAGTGCGGCTAAGGAGTAATGAATATGAGCGACCTTGGTTTTTCCTTTAGCCTGAGTCAGCTATGGCAGGTAGCTGGTGGACAGATAATCCTCCTTATTGCCGGGCTAGTGCTTATTTTTGTTGATCTTTGGCTTTCAACAGATGAGAAACCGGCCCATGTAGCAACAATGGGTTGGCTTACTGCTCTGAGCTTTTTGGTCGCTTTGTGGTACATGATTTCCCAGGAGTGGACACTCAACGAAATAGTCCTGGTGGATGTCTTCTCTGCAGAGAAGTTTTCTATATTCGTGTCGGCCATAGTCTTGATGGCAGGTATATTCGCGAGCCTTATGAGTATAGGCTATTTGCGGAACAATAAACTGGTTAGATCAGAATATTTCATACTGCTTTTGTTTGCGGTTTATGGCACCATAGCCATGGTCCAGTCGGTTGATCTGCTCATGATGTTCATTGCTCTTGAGGTGATGTCCCTGTCTGTATATGTCCTGGCTGCATTCCTGAAGAACGACAGGAAGTCACAGGAGGGGGCCCTTAAGTATTTCCTTCTTGGGAGCTTTGGGTCTGCGTTCTTCCTTTTCGGGGTTGCACTGATTTATGGATTGACCGGTACTATCAATATCACAAAGATTGCTCAAGTGCTGTCCACAGGTCCTCTTCTTGAGAACCCGGGGGTGCTTGTTGCTATGGCTATGCTGATGTCAGGGTTGTTCTTCAAAATGGCCCTTGTACCCTTCCATATGTGGACCCCTGATGTGTATGAGGGTAGTCCTGCGATTATAACCGGGTTCATGGCGACAGCGGTGAAGGCAGGGGCCTTTGGGATATTTATCAAGCTCTTGTATGTTACTTTTACTCCGATTCTTGCGCACAGCGGTCAACCTGAGTTTCAATCCACGGTCAACCTGGCAGCCTTGGCAGCATACTGGAAACCCCTGCTGTGGTGGCTGGCCCTTATTACCATGTTTGTGGGCAACCTGGTTGCAGTGTCCCAACAGAACGTGAAGCGTATGCTGGCGTATTCCTCTATAGCCCATGCCGGGTACATGGTCTTGGGGATTCTTGCAGCAAATGATGAAGGCCGCATGGGTGTGCTGTTCTATCTCTTTGCGTATACCTTGATGAATATGGGGGCCTTTGGTGTGGTCTATCTGTTGGATGGCCAGGAAGGAAAGGCACAGACCCTGGACGATTACAAGGGGTTGGGGTTCAAGTATCCTGCTCTCAGTTTCATGATGGCCCTGTTCCTGGTTTCCATGGCGGGGCTTCCTCCCACTGCCGGTTTTATCGGTAAGTTCTACTTGTTCGCAGCGGCCATAAAAGAAGGGTATTTCGTGCTTGCAGCCCTGGGTATTTTGACCTGTGTTATCGGGGCCTATTACTACCTGCGGGTGATATGGATGCTGTATATGGTTGAGCCGTCCAGGGAGATAGTGGCCGGCAGAGTCGGCGTTCCTTCAATGATCGCACTGATTGCCGCTGCTCTGGGAATCATGTATTTTGGAATATTACCCGAAGGGCTGTCACAAGTGGCTAATGTTGCCCAGCAAAGCCTCTCCATGGTCTTCTAGCAACAGTTGACTTCTGCTATACACTAGCACAGGAAGAAGGACCACCCGGATGTTGCATTGGAGGTTTGTCCTCTTTCATCTAATTCTAAGTCGGTTGCCTTTGAAAATACTTCTGACCACGTCCTCTTAGGATATAGGGTCAAGTTCAGTGTAGGGCCGGGAATTTGGTTCTTATTGGCTTTGT
>WTCF01000173.1 GCA_013138705.1 Deltaproteobacteria bacterium | reverse complement strand
TGGCAAGTTGTGAAAGGTTCTGGTAAATGTTCACTGATCCGAAAATAGTAAGATCCCTGTTGTCCTGTCAATGCCTGAATGTACTAACAGCCAACAAAAGTTTGGAGCTGTGTGGTTGAGAAACTATTCAAAATCAATCACGAAAACACGAAAGTATGAAAGCACGAAACAAGACATAAAAATCAAGTTGCTGGGGATGGTTTCCTGCGCTGTGACACATACAGCCATCACTTACTATGAAACCATGCCAGTTATCGGCATTTTCTTCGTGTTTTCAATCTTTCGTGCTTTCGTGATAATTCTTTTCTTTTTCGTGTGTTGCGCAATCTGACGTGTGCCGCACAGATCTCAAAATTTAGGGCTAAGGTACTAATGGCATGTATGTCGTGATGATTACTCCAGAGTGCGCTCCGGTTGCGAAAGTCGGGGGTTTGGGCGACGTTGTTCAGGGTCTTTCCCATGAGCTCGCAATACGGGGAAATGCCGTAGAGATTATCCTCCCTAAATACGATTGCATGCGGTACGATCGAATTTCCGGTCTTCATAAAATTTACGGTGATCTCTGGGTCCCTTACCATGACCAACATTTTCATTGCGATGTATACTTCGGTTTTGTGGATGGGCTAAAATGCTTCTTTATTGAGCCCCACTCTTTCAAAAATTTTTTCAATCGGGGCATATTTTACGGACATCATGATGACCCTGAACGTTTTGCCTTTTTTTGCAGAGCAGCATTGGAATTTATGCTGAAGACGAATAAGCACCCTGAAATTATCCACTGCCATGATTGGCAGACCGGGCTTGTGCCAGTCCTTCTGTGTGATATGTATAAATATCTGGGGATGACCCACCCCATGGTCTGCTATACCTTGCATAACCTCAAACATCAGGGTGTCACAGGGGAACACATACTTCGGCAGGTCGGCCTGAATCCTGCCGATTATATGACTCAGGACCGGCTTCAGGATAACTATAACCACAGTGCTATCAACTTAATTAAGGGAGGAATTGTCTATTCTAACTTTGTGACAACTGTTTCTCCCCGATATGCCGAGGAGATAAAAAATTCAGACCTTGGATTTGGACTCCAGCATACCCTTTATGTGCACAGCGTTAAATTCGGAGGGGTCTTGAACGGTATTGATTACAATGTATGGAATCCTGAAATCGACCCATATATATCGTGTCGGTATACAATTGATACCATTGATGATAAGTACAAAAATAAAGAGGCCCTCCGTAATAGACTATGGCTCAGACACGATTCCAAACCGATTGTCTCTGTGATAGGTCGATTAGATCATCAAAAAGGCGTTGATTTAATACGGCATGGTATTTTTTATTCTTTGGCAAACGGCTGCCAGTTTGTCCTGTTAGGGTCGAGTCCTGAGCCAGCTACTAATAATGATTTTTTGTGGCTAAAGCACTATTTGAATGATAACCCGGACTGCCACCTTGAAATCTCATATAATGAGGAATTGGCCCACCTGATTTATGCAGGTGCCGACATGATTCTCATACCAAGCGCATTTGAACCGTGCGGCCTGACACAGATGATCGCCATGAAATGCGGAACTGTTCCCATTGTTCGAAATACCGGCGGATTGGCAGACACAGTCTTTGACGCGGATTACGCCCGAAAACCATATCATGAACGTAATGGCTATGTGTTTAACGATTTTGATAATGAAGGGCTTGAATCCGCTCTGAAACGGGCCATAGGCCTCTGGTATATCTATCCCAAATATTTTCGGGAACTGATGATTAATGGGATGCGATATGACTATTCCTGGAATTATCCCGCAGATCATTATCTAAATATTTACAATTATATCAAGGAGTAAGCAAGCCCCTCCCCACAAATTGTAATCATTCACTGGATTACAACGCCCGTTTTACCGCAACCCACCGAACTGTAAGCGTTTACAATTAATTTTTTACAAAGCTCCTCAACCCCCGGCTCCTGCTGGGATGTCTCAACTTCCTCAGTGCCTTCGCCTCTATCTGACGTATACGCTCTCTGGTAACAAAGAAGTCCTTGCCAACTTCTTCAAGGGTATGATCTGATTGTTCGCCGATACCGAAACGCATTCGAAGTATTTTCTCTTCTCTTGGTGTCAAGGTGCCAAGAGCAATCCTGGTTTGTTCGACCAGATTTATATTTATTGTGGCATCATCCGGATGCTTTGCCTCTTTATCCTCTATAAAATCCACTAAGTGGCTTTGTTCGCCATCGCCTAGGGGAGTCTCTAAAGATATGGGATCTCTGGCCATCTTTAAGATCTGGGACACCTTGTCCCTGGACAATCCCAGGTGCTCAGCAACCTCCTCCGGCGCAGGCTCTTTCCCTGTCTCCTGTATCAGTGCCCTTGTAGCCCAAACAACCTTGTTCATGGTCTCCACCATATGGACAGGTATGCGAATTGTCCTGGACTGATCGGCAATAGCCCTGGTGATTGCCTGACGAATCCACCAGGTTGCATAGGTGCTGAATTTGTAACCTCTTTTATACTCAAATTTATCAACGGCCTTCATAAGACCTATGTTGCCCTCTTGTATAAGATCAGAAAGATGCAGGCCCTGATGGAAATACTTCTTGGCAATGCTGACAACAAGACGGAGATTGGCCCAAACAAGATACTTTTTGGCATCTCTGGCAAGTTCAACTCCTTTATTGAACCGGGAAATAACGTGTTCCCTCTCTCTGGCATTCAGCCAGGACTTCGCCAGAGATTCTTCCTCTGAAATATTGCTTAATTTCCATTTTTCCTGATTGAATGCCTGGCATAGCAGATCTTGAAAACATTTTTCGATGCGCGCCTTTCCAAAGGCCTTCATCATGGAATACCGGTTTTCCATAAGCGTCTGTTTAATCGCATTTAAGGCATCATTATCCAGACCGGGCTTTATGGACCTTAGGAGCCCACGATTTTTCTCCTGAACTATCTGAATCTCATCCAGAATATCTCTGAGACGGGCTTTTCCACCTCCTGAATTGGCTGGCTTTTTAGCTTTAATGTGATTTACACCTGAATTTTCTTCAGCCATATAACCAGCATTTTTCACAATGGCCCACGCTTGCTTGAGAAAGGCATCAACTACATCGGGAATAGATAATGATGCCTCTACAAAAGCCTGCTCTCCTTCCTCCATAGCCTTTGCTATGGCGATTTCCTCTGTCCTGCTGAAAACCCTGTCGCCCATCTCCTTGAGATAGATTCTTACAGGGTCTACACTCCCGCCCTTTCCTTCATCCAGATAAACGCCCTTTACATCATCACTTGATTTCTCTTTAACTACAACCCCAACAAGTTCTACCTCCTCCTCTTTAAACAACTCCGGTGTGGAGCCGTCATCCAGATCATGGACGCCTTTGTCTTCTTGATCAATATCTCTATACAGGCTTTGCCCTCCCTCATACTTTCCACGACATGTCCGGCTGGCTTTTTTTGTCCTTTTAGAAACAGGTTTCTTGATATTTTCCTCCCCACTGGTTGGCTGATCCTCCATCAAGTAGTACAAATTACAGCTCTCTTCTTCCCTCATCAATTCCTCCTTTTTCTCAAAGGTGGCATCAAATTGGACTTTATGGCCTGCAGTTCCTGAAGATACTCACCTGAGCTGTAGTATCTGCCTCAAGAGATCTTCATCATCCACCACCTCTGCAGGGGCTTTGATCTGTTCCAAAACATTCCATCTCAAGACCTTATTGCGACGATCCTCACAATATTTTTTCAGGTCTGAAAGTATCTTTTCTTCCATATCCTCAAATGGGGCAAAATCTGCAGAAAGTCGCATGGCCAAAGTCCTCAATTCAGGTACAGGCTCAAGCTGATCATACAGGTCAGAAAGATTGAGATTCCCTGACATACTGTAGAGATGCGACATTGCCATCCAAAGCTCCTTCAAAGACGGGACCTCAATCCACAGATCCAGACCTGCGTCCAAAAAGGTCTTCATGTGCCGGGGATGCCCGAGCAGAAAACTTATCAGCTTGGCCTCCGCCCTATTTTCAGGACCCTTGCGGTTTTTGACTTCAGCAGACAGTCCATAACGCTTTCTAATATGTGGAACGACAGTACTGGAATTGCCGGCATTCAGACGTTCCCAAAGGCTTTCCTCTCTCACTCCCAATTTCTGAGCCACATGCCCTACCAGGAGCGATTTTCTGACCGGATCACTGACAGGTTGAAGGATCAACAGCACACCTTCTGTTGTCCTGAACCTACCTTCCGGGTCTTTTCCATAGGATGCCAGGCCTTGCTGAATAGCAAAATCAAGACCGGAACCGGCTGTATCTACCAGGGCCTCCCAGGAATCCTTGCCCTCACGCCTGACAAAGCTATCCGGGTCATCTTCAGCAGGAAGATTAAGCACCTTGACCCTGAGATTAAGTTTGTAAAAGAACGGAAGCGCCCTGAGGGCAGCCTTGACTCCTGCGGCATCGCCATCAAAAACCAGAATCCAGTCCTTGCAAAGTCCTCTTAATTGCTTGACATGATCCTCAGTCAACGCCGTGCCGAGTGTTGCAACAACCTGGTCTATATCGAACTGAGCCAAGGCCAGGAGATCCATGTATCCTTCAACCACATAGCCTCTGCCGGCCCGTCTGATTGCCCCTTTGTTTTGAGACAGACCGTAAAGGACCCTGCTTTTGTTGTAGACAGGAGTTTCAGGAGAATTCAGGTACTTGGGATGGCCATCTTTCAGGATACGACCGCCCAAAGCCACTACCTTTCCGGACCTGTCAAGGATAGGAAAGATAATCCTCCCGCGAAAACGGTCATAGTATCCCTTCCCGCTCTCCCTGGAGACAAGCAGACCCGCCTTTTCTGCCTTATCGAGTGATAACTCTTCAGTCTTTAAATGATTTATAAGACCATCCCACCGGTCATTGGCCCAGCCCAGCAGAAACCTGGAAATGATATCTGATTTCAGGCCACGTCTTTCAAGATATGCCCGTGCATCACCGGCCCCGGATGAATGAAGGAGATTTTTTTGATAAAACCCTGCTGCCGCAAGATTGAGACCGACTAATTCTTCCGTCTCCATATGACGCTTTTGATCCTGGGATGATCTCGGTCTTTCAGGAATGATTATGCCGTAACGGTTGGCCAGGGTCTTTACTGCTTCCACAAAGCTCATACCCTGCATCTTCATGAGGAATTTGAAGACGTCTCCGCCTTCGCCGCACCCGAAGCAGTGAAAAATCTGTTTTTCTTCGCTAACTGAAAAGGAGGGATCTTTATCCGGATGGAAGGGACAGAGGCCGATCCAGTTTCGGCCGCTCTTTTTCAACGGCACAAATTCTCCGACGACCTGCCGGATATTTGCAGCTTCAAGTACGTTTCTAAGGACGTCTTCAGGAATATATGAACTCACGCCATACGCCCTTTAACTCAATATACCTAAAGGAGATGATGCATGAAGGATTAAGGATTCCTCTCTCCAAAAATCCGACCGCAAAGTCATGGAAACCACCACTTTGTTGGACGGTCATATTAACAAGACAGGGCAGTCTGTCAATAGGGGTTCACAGGTTCAGGGTTTACCTTGAACCCGTGAACGGTTGCTACAAATGCCGGCAAGAACTGTCTGGAAGTCTTTGGGAAGACGGGTAAGGCGGCCGGATCTATCTGTTGCTGCGTGAACGGTATAGCCCCTAACCAGTAAGCGCTGGTCATCGAATCGATGTATTAGAAAATGAAAACGAATGGAGAATTTAGAAAAATTTTCCAGTGAAGTTGATAACTCAAGCAGGTCGTCATAATGGGCTGGGGCCTTATAGCGGCAATAAGCCTCGCTCACAGGGAGTATAAGCCCTTCATGCTCAAGATCGCGATAAGATGTCTTGAGCATGGACCGCAAAAACTCAGTGCGCCCCATCTCAAAAATTCTCAGATAGTTTCCATAATATACCACACCGCCGGTATCAGTATCACCGTAAATCACCCTATAGGAGAGGCGGTGTATTGGTTCCTTGAGTTCAATTGGGCCGGGCGTTTCTTTGTTCACTTGCCTTCTTTTTCGGATTGAGTTCCACCTCTCTAGGCGTCACGCCTATGAACCTCTGCATCAATTTGTGGCCCTCTTTGATCATTATAGGGCTTTGCTCGGCCGCAGGTTCGTTAAAGGTGGCATCTGAATTATCTTTCGGGCTCAAACTGTCATAAATAACATAGGGTACCGGTCCCGGGCCATGGGTTTTAAGGCTCACCGGCGTATAGTGATCCGGGGCAACCAGTATCCGGTAAGATCCTCCCATATCCCTCAGACCATCCATGACAGGTCCCACCACTTCTTTATCAAAGCGCTCTATGGCCCGGATCTTTTCGCGAAGATTACCCATGTGACCTGCCTCGTCAGGGGCCTCAACATGCACAAGTACGAGGGTCTTTTCTTTTAATGCCCTCAGGGCTGCATCCGCCTTGCCCCTGTAGTTTGTGTCCAGATAACCAGTAGCCCCGGGCACATTAATAACCTCCATACCAGCCCAGACACCCAGACCCCTTATGAGGTCAACCGCAGCCACAACCGCGCTATCTATGTCATAGAGCTGAGAAAACGTGGCAAACAGCGGCCTTCGGCCCTGGCCCCATGGCCATAGTGCGTTTGCAG
>WTCF01000042.1 GCA_013138705.1 Deltaproteobacteria bacterium | reverse complement strand
ACGGCTTCAAGATCGTTCTGCCAAGCCCTTTCACGCGTGGTCATCAACTCATGTTTAAAGACGAGGGACAACTGATCCGTTATACCAGAAGCCAGTACACACTCACCTCTGGAAAAACTGAGATCACACTGTATGTCATTTTGAACCCGGACAAGTAACCGTTCACGGGTTCAGGGTTCACCGTTCAGGGTTACCTTTCTTCCGTTGACCTTGCGAGTTAGGTCCCGGGCCAAGTGCCATGCCCCAATATTCTCAAATTTAGGGGGGTATGACATATGCTCCCCTCGTTCTATTTTTATGCCTTCTCCATTCAGAACTCACGAATCAACGGTTAAAATTTTCGGTAAACCCTGAACCTCTTAACCCTTGAACCCTGAACCCGTGAACGGTTACAAATGTAATTAAGTAAAAGAGCCAGACTAAATCCGGCTCTTTTACAATTAAATCAGGTTATTAGTGACGCCTACGTCGGGCCTTACGACGTCTGCGTTCAGCCTCCTGCATCTTGCGTCGTTTTTTTACACTCGGTTTTTCGTAAAAGCGACGATTCTTCAATTCCCGCTGAAGCCCGTCAAGCTGCATCTTTTTCTTCAGCACCTTAAGGGCCTTTTCCAGGCTTTCCTGGACTTCTACCACAATCGCCAAGGGTATCCCCCCTTCCTGTTTTGGATTAACTGGATCACTATATCTTCCTTCAATACAATATGTCAACGTACATAAGAAAATTTTCACTCCTCAAACGATAGAAAAGAAAGGCGAGCATTTTTGTATTGCGTTTTTATACCCAGGTCCTAATCTAGTTAATCATGGCAAACAGAACCAGATGCATCATGTTCCAGGGAACAGGCTCAGGTGTTGGAAAGAGTGTGCTTGCTGCAGCCTTCTGCCGGGTACTTTGGCAAAAGGGCTTGAGGGTTGCGCCTTTTAAGGCCCAGAACATGGCACTTAATTCCTTTGTTACTCCCGACGGCTTTGAAATGGGAAGGGCTCAGGTTTACCAGGCAGAGGCTTGCGGGCTATTACCCGATGTCCGGATGAACCCAATACTGCTTAAGCCCACTGGCGACTCCCAATCACAGGTAATCCTCATGGGAAAACCGGCAGGAAATCTCGCTGCCCGATCCTATTATTCAAGCTATCAAGACAATTTGAAGGTGGTCAGGCAGGCCTTTGACTCTCTATCCCGGGATTTTGACCTGTTAGTTCTGGAAGGGGCCGGAAGTCCGGCTGAAATCAATCTCCAGGCCACTGACCTCGTAAATATGGAAATGGCAGCCTATGCCGATGCACCTGTTATCATTGTCGGCGACATAGACAGGGGAGGGGTTTTCGCCTGGTTCAAAGGCACCTATGACCTTATACCTGAGAGACATAGGGCCAGGATTTCAGGCTTCATAATCAACAAGTTTCGCGGAGACATATCACTCCTCAGCCCGGGGATTGCCCAGTTTCAACAGATTATTCCCCTTCCTGTCTTCGGCGTACTTCCCTGGTTCAATGACATAGTGACAGACCAGGAGGACGGTGTATTTGTAAACGCAGTCCCTAAAAAAAACCGCGACGGTCCTTTAAAAATTGCCATAGTGCATCTGCCAAGGATCAGCAACTTTACGGATTTTGCCCCCCTGGCCTTTGAGAAAGATGTTGTTCTGTCTTTTGTACGACGGCCTGAGGAATTAGACAAATGCGATTGTCTAATAATCCCAGGCACAAAAAATACCCGCTCTGATCTGAATTTCTTGAAGAATACCGGCTGGGACATAACAATTCATGATAGAGCAAAGGATGAAACAGTAATTATGGGAATCTGCGGTGGCTACCAGATGCTGGGCATGGAAATAAGAGACCCGGACGGGGTGGAAGGACAACAAGGGTCATCATCCGGCCTGGGACTGCTTCCTGTAGTCACTGACATGTGCAGTAAAAAAAAGCTGTCCCGGACGGAAATTACGCTTGCTCTGCCGTCGCTTTTCCCGAATCCTTTAACAGTCAAGGGCTATGAAATCCACATGGGGGTGACCCGTGCCGAAGGATCATTTATACCTTTAGGCCCCGGCCTCGGTGCAGATATCGGGGCTGTGAGTGAAAATATGATGGCCATCGGCATATACCTCCATGGGCTGTTCGAGAATGATTCCTTCAGGAGGTATTTTCTGGACTTTCTACGTACGAGACAAGGCCTTGAGCCGGCAAAAAAAATCGTCTCCTACAGCGCCTTTCGCAAAGAGCAGTTGGATCGTCTGGCCGGCTGGATCTCAGATCATGCCGACATTCCCAGCTTACTCTCCCTCATGGGCCTGTAATGCTTCTATCGCACCCTTGGCCATTTATTCTGGAACCCGGAGCCATCGGAATTCTTGCCATGGCTTTTGCTCTGGACCTGATCATAGGAGACCCTGAAAGATTACTCCATCCGGTACGTCTTATCGGCCGGGCCATCACATCAGGAGAATCCCTGGCGCGGAATCTGCCGCTTGGAGAAAAGACACAGGGTGCTGTCCTTGCCTTCGTTCTTACCTTGGGTGTTTTTCTCGCAGTAGATCTTGGCGTTAAAATTTCAGGTCATGTCTCCGGGCTGCTCCAATGGTTCATATCCGCCATACTGCTCTACTATGGACTATCATTAAAATGCCTCGGTGATGAAGCCAAGTCGGTTAAGAAAGCACTGGTTGAAAATGGTATTGAGGCAGGACGGCAGAGAGTATCCAGGCTTGTAGGAAGAGATACTGACTCCCTGGACACAGTCGGAGTAACCAAGGCCACTATCGAAACCATTGCTGAAAATCTGGTTGATGGCGTACTTTCTCCATTTTTCTTCGGAGCACTGGGAGGACCTGCGCTCTGCATGTCCTATAAGGCAATAAACACCCTGGATTCCATGATTGGCTATAAGACCGGACGATACTTGGAATTCGGAACCTGGGGAGCAAGGCTGGATGACGCAGCTAATTACATACCTGCGCGGCTTTCAGTGGCTGTGATCTCCCTGGCCTCTCCTCTGGTTGGAGGGATCAAGCCATGGTACGTCTGGAAAATTGCGCTCTCCGACGGCCAAAAGCACTCAAGCCCGAATTCCGGTCTACCCGAAGCAGCTTTTGCAGCAACACTTGGATTACGACTTTCAGGCCCATCCCGGTACCATGGGAAGTTGGTCGACCGGCCGATCATACACGCCGATGGTCGTGAACCGGTAATTCAAGACATAGATAGTGCGGTTAGGCTGCTATACATCAGTTCCTTTCTTTTCATCGGCGCTGCCCTTTTGTTGGGCATTATCATCAGGAACTGCAATTAAAATGCGGATTATTTGGCATCCTTTATTCACAAGTTTACACTTTTTTTCGAAAAAGCGTATACTATCAAATTGAATGCCGATGTCGAAACTGGAAATTCGAAATTCGAAATTAGGTAACGCATTTACATCTTTGTGTTTTCCCCAATTTCAAATTTCAATTTTCAGCAGATATGTCCTCAGTCTTTATGGCCTTTTTGGCACCGCGATAATTCTTAGGATCCAGGTCATATTTCTGAAAAAGTTTGTAAAAATCCGCCCTGTAGTAACCTGCAGACTTGGCAGCTTTGCTGACATTCCCTTTTGTAATCCTGAAAAGATCTTCCAGATATTTCTTGATGAACTCGTCTTTGGCCTCTCTTAGCGGAACCTTTTTTTGAGGCAGACAACTACCGGCCAGGGACGTATTTGCAAACATTGCGCTGGTTATGGTGTTTCCAGTAGAAATTGCAACAAGATATTCAACCACGTTTTTCAACTCACGGACATTCCCCGGCCAGCTATATGTTCGGAAACCATCAATAACATCCCCCTCGATTCTCTTGATATCTTTACCCATCTGGGTTTCGTATTTCTTAAAAAAATGTTGCATTAACAGGAGAATATCTTCTCGCCTTTCCCTCAAAGGAGGAATATTGATTGGAACTACATGAATTCTGTAATACAGATCCTCTCTGAAACGACCTTCTTCAACCAGTTTACTGAGGTCTCTCTGGGTTGCCACTATCAGTCTCACATCCACCTTGTGCACATGGTCGTTCC
>WTCF01000191.1 GCA_013138705.1 Deltaproteobacteria bacterium | reverse complement strand
GAGACAAAATCGCTCGGGGGTACACAGATCCTGCTGCAAGGCGGGCTCCATCCTGATCTTCCCCTTACCTTCTATGAGGAAATGCTCTCTTTTATAAAAGACGGTTTTGCAATCCATTGCCATGCCTTTTCTCCTCCTGAGATCGTTCACTTTTCCAAAATATCAGGTCTGTCTGTAAAAGAGGTCCTGGTCAGGCTTATCAAGGCCGGACTCGATTCCATCCCGGGTGGCGGAGCGGAAATCCTGACAGACAGGGTAAGAAAGCAGATCTCCCCAAGGAAGGCCACAACAGACGAGTGGTTGAATGTAATGGAGACTGCCCACGGATTAGGGCTTAAGACCACTGCCACCATGATGTACGGCCATGTGGAGCGACTGGAGGAAAGAATTGAACACCTTTTGCGCCTGAGAGACCTTCAAGACCGCACCGGCGGATTTACGGCCTTTATTGCCTGGCCCTTTCAACCCAAAAATACCGCTCTTGACGTCAGGCCATCTACCGGGCAGGAATACTTGAGACTGCTTTCCATCTCCAGGATTGTCCTTGACAACTTCCCGAACCTTCAGGCCTCATGGGTCACACAAGGTCCAAAAGTAGCCCAGATTGCCTTATTTTTTGGGGCAAATGACTTTGGCAGCACAATGATTGAGGAAAACGTGGTCGCAGCAGCCGGGGTGAGTCATCGACTCTCGGAAGCAGAAATACGTAGAATTGTTACCGATGCAGGCTTTGAACCGCGTCAGCGCCTGATGGACTATACTTTAGTTGATGAATCCGGTAACTAAATCACCAAATTCTTTCCATCTTCACATAGCCAGATGGGTGGTTCCTGTCTCAAGGCCTCCAATAGAGAATGGGGCAATAGCGACCTTTGAAGGAAAAATAGTAGGGGTGGGACCGGCATCGGAACTCCGCTCAAGCTATCCGGCAGAAATAAAAGACCATGGAGACTCCATACTTTGTCCTGCCTTGATAAACACCCACTCTCACCTTGAGCTCTCTCCCCTCAAGTGGCGTCTTTCTCCAAGCGGCTCCTTTGTTGACTGGGTGAGAGCACTGATTGAGGCCCGCAACCTGATCAGACCTGAAGAATGGGAACCGGCCATATGTCAGGCGATAAAGGAGATGCAAGAAAACGGGATAATTGCTGTTGGAGACGTGGGAAACCTGGATGTTATCCCCCTTTTTTCTTCCAGAAAAGATGCCACATGGCCTTTTAGTGGCGTCTTCTTTCAAGAACTGGTATGCCCGATACCGAATGGAGCAGAGGAAGAAATCCCTTTCAGCTCCCCTTTTGTAAATGAAAGAGTTACTGAACCCCTGGACATCTTGGGGTCTTCTTTTCACTATGCCTTTTCTGCCCATGCCCCGTATTCTGTGGCACCCCAGGTCCTTAAAGCCATCAAGGCATGGGATCAGAGCCATGGCATGCCGTTTCCCATTCACGTGGCTGAATCAGAAGAGGAGATAGAATTTTTCCAAAGTGGTCGCGGTCCCATAAGAGATCTATTGAAAGAAAAAGGACACTGGCCCTTGAATTATGATCTCCCCAAAGCTTCTCCTGTGAGGTATCTTGAGATTTTGGGGCTGCTTGATAGGCATACGGTCTGTGTCCACTGTGTGCAGGTTGACCGGGATGACATCTCAATCCTGGCAAAAACAGGGGCCGGCGTTTGTCTGTGTCCCAGGAGCAATATATTCCTCGGAGTGGGTATGGCTCCTGTGGAAGAGCTTCATGCCTCAGGCATACCATTGGCCCTTGGCACTGACAGCCTTGCAAGCAACGACCAGCTTTCCATTTTCGCCGAAATGGCAAGCCTTTCAAAGCTGGCCCCGGGTCTTCCTCCAGAAGCCATTTTCAGGGCGGGCACTTATGGTGGGGCAAGGGCCCTTGGTATCTCTGAAGAATTGGGGAATCTGGCCAGGGGCAAAGCCGCAACATTTTTGGCAGTAGAGTCCGGTCCCATTGGTAATAAAGATGTCCTGGAGTTCCTGGTCCATGAAGGATGCAAGGAATTGGGTGATTTGGTGATTGGGTGATTTGGTGATTGAAGAGGTAAAATCCGGAATGAAAAAGGGGCTGGAGGCCGGCAATATCCAATATGCCAAACTGGGCATTGTGAACTTTATTAATACCTCGCCGATCTATGTCCCCTGGCAGGAAATGGACCCTCTTAACGGATGGGTGGTGGAAGAGGGCCCCCCTACCCTTTTGAACAACCATTTGGCCCAAGGGAAACTGGATGCAGGCATTGTCTCCTCCTATGCATACGGCCTTAATGCAGACAGATACTACATATTGCCGGACCTGAGTATAAGTGCTACCGGCCCTGTGGGGAGCGTAATCCTCCTCAGCAAGGTCCCAATTGAAGAACTCAATGAAAAACTTGTGCTGTTGACTCCTCAATCCGCAACATCCGTCAACCTCTTGCATATAATACTTGAAGATTTTTTAGGAATTAGACCCATATTCAGGACAGGAAATTTTAAGGAACTGTCGGCAAATCCCGTAGCCCAGGCCTACCTCGCCATAGGGGACGAGGCCCTGAGGCTGCGATCTAACCGTGATAATCTCTTCCGGTCGGATCTGGCCAAAATATGGCTGGACCATACAGGCCTGCCTTTCGTATTTGCCGTATGGGCAGTTAGGGGAGAAAGCTGGATTGCACGGCCGGAAAAAATTCGTCTCCTCCATAAGCGCCTCAGCGAATGCTATCAGAAAGGTCTGAAGGAACTTGAACGTATAAGTAATCTGGTTGCCCACAAGATACCAATGACCTCATCAGACTGTCTGGAATACCTTAAGGGCATAGAACTCGACCTCTCAGAAAAAAAGCAGCAGGGCCTGCTCCATTTCTTCAGGCTGCTACATGATCGCGGTGATTTTCCCAAGATCTCGGAGTTAAAAACACTACCTTTCAGAGGGGCAAGTGGCAAGAAAAAGATGAACATCGAACATCGAACGTCCAACATCGAATTTTGAATGGGGGAAAATGAAGAAACAGACTTATGACCTGGAAGAAAGACTGCTAATTAAAAAATCTGAACTACTAAATAATATTTTAGAAGAAACAGAAATAGCTGTTGTGTGTTCGGTATTGGATATTTGTTTTTCATTCGATGTTGGACGTTCGATGTTCGATGTTCGATGTTCATCTTTCAATGTAACCTTTGAACCCTGAACCCTGAACCTCTACAAGTAATGATACCAACAGGAAAAGAGAAAAAGCGCTTTGTCCGGGACAAATTCGCTTCTGTTTCCGGGAGATATGATCTCTTAAACAAGTTGCTAAGTTTTTATATAGACCATTACTGGAGATGGGTAACCACGCGAGAGTTTGATGAGTTCAAACAGGGCCCTATCCTGGACCTCTGCGCGGGAACCATGCCCCTTTCGGCTGAAATTTTGAGGCAGATAGCGCGCCCGGTGGTGGCAGTGGATTTCTGCTATGAGATGCTCCGGCATGGGGCACTTCAATGGGAAAATGGCAGCAAGAAGGCGAAATATATAGTCCCCATATGCGGTGACGGAGAGTACTTGCCACTCCATGACTTGAAATTCCAAGGGATAACAATAGCCTTTGGAGTCAGGAATCTCAGCCGGCCGGAACAGGGCCTCAAAGAGATGCTAAGGGTGCTGAAAACAGGAGGGAAGCTTGCGATTCTCGAATTCTCGCGCCCGAAGAACCGCCTTTTTTCTCCGATATACAAACTCTATCTTCACAAACTCCTCCCCTTTATGGCCGGCATCATCTCAGGCGACAAAGAGGCCTATCGCTATCTGGCAGATTCTATTCAGGGCTTCTACGAACCTGAGATCCTGGCCGCAATGATGAGAGATGTGGGATTTCGAGAGGTTAGGCACAGACCTCTGACAATGGGTATTGTTACACTATATACAGGGCGCAAATAGCTTTAATGGTGAAATTTGAAACTTGAAATTGGGAAAAACAAAAAAATGTAGATGAGTTACCTAATTTCTAATTTCTAATTTCCAGTTTCAGCATCCGTATTTTTTTGAAGAAAGTGTAAACTGGTGAATGAATGATGCCAATTATAGTCCATATATTCACTGATGGTGCCTGCTCCGGAAACCCTGGGCCCGGTGGGTGGGGGGCAATGTTGCAGTATGACAAACAGAGAAAGTGCATCAAGGGCTGGTCAAGAAACACCACAAACAACCGAATGGAACTCTTGGCGGCAATACGGGCCCTTGAGGCCCTTAAAAGGGCCTGTGATGTGATTATCACCACCGACTCCAAATACGTAAAACAGGGCATAACCGAGTGGATAACTGCATGGAAGCGCAGAGGGTGGCAGACCGCCGCCAAAAAGCCTGTTAAAAACAAGGATCTATGGCAGGCACTTGATTCTTTATGCCGGTTTCACAGGGTACGTTGGGAATGGACCAGGGGTCATGCCGGACACGAGGAAAACGAACTGGCTGATCAACTGGCTAGAGAAGCCATTTCCGAAGGCCAGGCAGGAGGTCTGGAAGAGGACAGAACAGGCAGAATAGAGTAATCGGTGTAATCTGCGAAATCTGTGGATTAACTTGCCTTTTTCAACTACAAGCAACGCAGCCATCGGGACATTGTTCCCTGAACGGCAGTTCCGACCAAAATCGGGATTTTGCAAAAGGCTATGAAGTAAAAACAACAGACGAAAAACTGACTGCCGACCTGGTGGCCTCATCATGCCATATCTGATAATTGAGTATATTCCCCCGGCACCGGGGCAATATCTCAAGCAGGCAGGCCAAGGCTGAAAAACCGCAAACATTATATTGGTCCCTTACACTCCTTGACTCTTCCCAGAAAAGCTCGGCGTCAAGTTGGGATAGATGTTTCAGCAGGTTTTTGTCATGAGCTGTCGATCGACTTTCAAGGGACCTGGCCGGCATTTCATGGCCGAATTTAGGGCCTGTGTGTGAGAAGTCAACTCCTGCCACAATAAGGGTCTTTTTGTCCGGCTCCATGATCATCTGTTTTAATTCTTGAAGAAATGGACCGGCCTTTTCCAGGTAAGCGCTTCTACTATATTCATTGAGGTTTGATTGGCAAAAACCGCAGAGGATAGGGATGATGGTAAAATCCTTTCCGGCAAGCAGATGATGTAGAAAGATGGTCTGAAACTCGATGGAGTGCTCGGATCGATGAGCAAAATCACTGGCCGAGATTATATCTCCTCCGGTATCCCGCAATCTGCGGATTACTGAAGGTTCATTTTTTACGATCCCTTGCGGGGTCTCAAAATCCTTTTCTGTCAAACAGAAAAAATCTTCAACCATATTATGACCCACACCCAGCAATACAATCCTTGACGGTGCCATATGGTTGAGCATCTGATAGGCGCTTGAGTAAACCCGATATCCCACGGACAGGTCAATGTGTGGTGCAATCAGGGCTACAATTTTCCCTTCCGGTTCATGGACAGGCGGTTGGCTGGCTAAAATCTCATCCAGCATTCTTTTTAATTCAGTTGGATTGTCCGGATAAGCACGTCCGCAATGGGAACAGGGCCTGATTTTTTTCGAGGCAAAGGCGGCAACGATTTGATCCCTGGCCTTTTTAAACCTCTCTGAATCAAGCAAAAAAGACTCATCAAGCCGGACAAGCAGATCTTTCACCTCGTCCTTACCGACCAAGGTTCCTCCCTTTTGCCTCATCAGCTCCATTTGCAGGTCGCTTATAGTACTGGTGCCGTCTAATAGGGCCATGACCCGATAAAGTGGGAATGATATGGGTCTGCCCTCCTGAGCCAGTCCGAGGTGGTCCTGGATGAAGATGAGCTGATGTCCTTCTTGCTGGACAGGGATAAATTGTAAATCTTTTCTTACCGCGGGAACTGTTTCATTCATGATAAGGTAATATATTAGCCCAACTCATCCTGGCTTGCATGACATTTTAGTGTCTGTCCTGTGTCGGTCAAAGCCTCGGATCAAGAGGTTCGTGATGAGTGGGTGCGGTATGGGAAAAAGATAGGTGAATTGGTTAAGAGATTGGGATAAGATAGATTGGATTTTGCAAGAGGCTCCACAGAATAACAGGAGAGTAGCATCATGGAAGTTAAAATCGGATCATCCGTACTGGAGTTGATACAGGGGGATATCACACAGCAGGATACTGAGGCTATAGTAAATGCAGCCAATCGCACGCTTCTGGGTGGAGGTGGTGTGGATGGTGCAATTCACTGGGCAGCAGGACCGGAGTTACTTACCGAGTGCCGAACCCTTGGAGGCTGCGACACAGGAGACGCGGTGATCACCCGAGGCTATAAGCTCAAGGCCCAGTATGTGATCCATACGGTAGGACCTGTCTATAAGGGACCGAATCCGAGCACAGAGCGCCTGCTTGAAAGCGCATATCGAAGAAGCCTGGAAGTCGCCCTGGCAAAGGGGATCAGTTCAATGGCCTTTCCTGCTATCAGCACAGGGGCCTATGGATATCCCCTGGGAGAGGCAGCTTCTGTGGCCCTTCGTACCATTATTGGTTTTCTGCAGGCCCATCCTGAAATCAAGCTGGTTCGCTTTGTGCTGTTTAATCAGAGAGCCCTTGAAGCATTTGAAGAATCCCTTGGAAGGCTTAATCCGGTAGGATCATAAAACCGGGGATTCATATGCAGGCCAGACTTCTTATCATAAACTGCCCAGGGGCGAATTTTTTACATATTCCCATGGGGACCTTTGGGCTGTGTGATTTTCTGAACCAGAGAAAAATCCCGGCAAAAATACTCA
>WTCF01000220.1 GCA_013138705.1 Deltaproteobacteria bacterium | reverse complement strand
TCCTATTGTCTCCTTTTTCCTTCTGCGAGCAATGGCCCGGCAAAATTCCGTTATTTGACCTGTTATGGTCTGAATTGACTCGATATCAGAGGTCCAAACCTTGAGCTGCGCTTTATCTATGGGTGTTTCAATGCTGGACATTTTTTGAGTCATAAGATCGAGACGCCCCATTATTGCAGATAAAGGATTTGCAATATCCTCAAGAAGATCATCGAACAGTTGACCAAAAATGAAATGCCTGTATTGTTGCCAAAAGGTCTCTTCCCTGGCTTTTCCCCTATCCTTGAGCCGGCGCAGTGCAGTAACATCGCGACTGCGCAAAACCAGACCTCTTGTACCCTCAGGGCTGATTAAAGGCAAAAGCCAAATATTATAATATCTATGACAATCCGGCTCATTTAGCCACGGCAAGTCGCAAGGAAAAGCGCTTACCCTAACCTCTTTTCTATCAGCCAGGGCTTTATCTAACAGTTCTCTAAAAGAACCTTCTCCTCGAGAACTCTTAAATAGTGAGCAGACCTCTGAAAAATGTTTTCCCTTGAGTTTTTCAGGATCTCTTGGCAGGCAAAATGGCTGATTATTGTTGGAGGAAACAATATCGAGCTTGGAATCAAAGATCAGAACACCATCATCCAGGCTATCTAAAAGGTATTGAAAATAAAATGAATGGCTGAGTTCAGTCTCAAGGCCTTTAACCAGGTCAGAAATAGAAAAAGGCCAATCAACTATGTTTTCAAAGGCTATTCCACTCCTGAACTTGCCTTTTTCTTGTTTAACCCACCTAATTTGCCCTTTTGCAACATAATCGGTCTTGAGGCCTTCTTCACCGGGCCGGAGAGTCACAGTCTCATGATGACTAACAGGGCTATCAGACTCAATCTGAATGCCATACGGACTCAGATCAGTTGAAACTACACCCATTACAGATCCAAGGGCTTCTGTTTTTAAGCACAGCGGGACATTTAACGGTATTCGAAAAAATCGACGCCGCTCTCTATGGACTCCTTGCTGCACAGAGTCTCCTTATGGAAAAATTGTCATGTTAGGGGAAATAATTTATTAAGTTATTATGTAACTGCAAATAAGATACCAAAACAAAATCTTTTTTTACTAATTTAATGCTGAGAATGCAGCCTAATATCTGGGCGTCTTTAACAAAATGAGAAAAGCTTTTCCACAAATGGAAAAGCTTTTCTATTACATTACAACTATAAAAAAATTATACGAATGGCTCCAGTTCTTTTGGCAGCTTTAGCTCCAGGCTATCGTCAGATGAATCTCTGGCCGACATTTCTACTCCAAAATCCTTTATCTTATAAAGAAGTGCCTTGTAACTTATTTGGAGTAGCTGAGCAGCCTGTTTGCGATTACCATTAGTCCGCCTGATGGCCTCTTCTATTACCACCTTTTCAATGCGGGCCAGACTCTTTTTTCGGATTTCCTTTAAGGGTGGGAACTGTATTTGCATTTCTTGTCTGCAGTTATCGAGTACGGAATTTATCAGGGATTCATCCGGCGTCCATACTTCAGCAACAGGGCGATCTTCCGACATCTGTTGGCCCATAGACCCAAGGATCTCTTCTTCAAGCAAATCAGGATCCTCAAGGACTATCAACCTCCTTACATAGTTCTCAAGCTCCCTTATATTTCCCGGCCAATGATATTCAGCAAATACCTTTTCAAGCTTACCGGAGATATCAATTACTCGACCCTTCGACATGCCTCTGTACTTTCGGATAAAGTGTTCAAGGAGGAATGGAATGTCTTCCTTTCTGTCCCGAAGGGGTGGCACCACTATCTTTATGATATTGATCCGGTAATAGAAATCTTCTCTAAACCTCCCTTTTCTTACCTCCTCATCAAGATTGTGATTAGTAGCAGATATTACCCAGGTATTTACACGAATATTCCTCACCCCCCCTACACGAGAAAATTCGGAATCCTGTAATACCTGTAAAAGTTTTGCCTGCAATGAAACAGGCATATCGCCAATTTCGTCCAGCAGTATGGTTCCTTTGTTGGCCAACTCAAATTTTCCCGGCTTTGGCTGTACTGCCCCGGTAAATGCACCACGCTCATAACCAAATAGTTCGCTCTCCAGAAGTTCGCTTGGTAGCGCAGCACAGTTAACCTTGACCAGAGGATAATCCCGACGAGAAGAACGCTCATGCAGAGTGCGGGCAACCAGTTCTTTACCTACGCCGCTCTCCCCACAAATAAGTACGTTTAAGTCGGTGTCCACCACCTGATTGATCAGGTCCTTGATGCGCCTGATCGGTGGGCTATTGCCAATCATTAAGTCCATTTATTATTTGGATCGAAGAAAAATACGGTTTTGCAGTATAATAATACCCTTGATTTAGACAGAATATAAAATTAAGAATCAATAGAATCTTAGCAAGGAGGCGAATTAAAATCAACAAACTTATTATTTTTTTGTGGCACTCCATTCAAATCAAAGAATATCTTGTTTTGTCCTCTTTAAATTATTATATTCAGCCTTAAATTGAGAAATTGAGGAATTGAAATCGATAGAACAACCTTCAATTCCTTAAATTAGCAATTCCTGAATCAACTGATTCAAGATAATCTTATAGACTTATACAGTCCCGGAGGATGTGTTGCTTGAGATTTTAGAATCATCTGAAAGCCATGGTGGATTTTTCATAAAAGACCTGCCACAAGAACCCCAACAACTCCTACTTGTTGACGACGATTCTACCATCTTAAACTTATTGGCAGAATTCGTTTCCCGTTTGGGGCACCAATATCGTACAGCAGGTGACGGTTTGGAAGCCATGTCATTGCTGGAGCAATCCCCTGCCACCATCGTAATCACTGACCTCCTGATGCCCAGAATGGATGGAATAGAGCTTATTCGGGAAATCAAAAAACTCTGGCCTGAAACAGATGTAATGGCAATAACAGGATATAGTCGAGACTTTCATTACACTGACGTTATTAAAGCCGGAGCATGCGATTTTATACAAAAACCCTTTAATCTGGACGAATTAGATGCCAAACTCAACAGGATAGTCAGGGAACGTGGATACAGGGCCCTGTTGAAACGACTTTCCATAAGAGATGTCCTTACAGACCTTTACAATAGACGCTTTCTCGACCAAAAGCTCGAAGAGGAAGCCCAAAGGGCCACTCGCCAAAACTATTCTCTTTTTCTAATCATATTAGACCTGGACAATTTCAAGGAACTGAATGACACCTTGGGGCATCAGGCAGGAGACGAGGTGCTCCAGCGCCTGGCTCATGTGCTGAGTAATTCCATCAGACGTAATGTTGATATTCCGTTTCGCTATGGAGGCGATGAATTCGCCGTAATGATTCCCCAAGCCGGCACAGAGCAGGTAAAACAGATAGCAGAACGTATACGGCGCAATTACCTGAACGAGGACATAGGTAAGACTTCCCTTAGCTTAGGTATCTCCCGCTTCAGGAGAACAAACAGTGGATTGCGCGAAGACATTAACGATTTTGTTCACAAAGCTGATGTCTCAATGTATACCGCAAAAAAAGCAGGGGGTAATAAAGTAATATTTCACGAAGAAATAAAAAAGGAAGGTCCTTGATCACAGAACATCTAAGTATAAATTGAGGGATTTAGGGACTTTAATTAATGTAGCCGTGAACACCCACTAATTAATAAAGACCTTTTCATAATCCTTAAAGGCCTCAATTGTCCGCCCGGCACCCTGTACCACAGTTGTCAGCGGATCACTTGTAAGGTTAAACGTAAGGCCGGTTCTCAAACTCAAGAATTGAGTGATGCCTCTCAGCAAAGCCCCACCACCTGTCAATGTTATACCGTTGGCTTCTATCGAGGCCTTGGTGTCCGGTGATAAAGCCCTAAGCACATCCCCCACCATCTTGGAAATAGCATCCAGCGGCTTCTCCAGAACAGGCATCAGTTCCCGGGGGGTAATTACGGACGTTACCGGCACCCCTCGCAAAAAATGTTTTCCCCCTACGTTGTATTCTTGATCCAGGCCCTTTTCATCATCCCAGACCGCTCCTATCTCCCATTTAATTGTCTCTGCAGTGGTCGGACCCACCACTACACCATGTTCTTCGGTCAACCAACGGACGATGGCATCATCAAATTCATCCCCTGCCACCCGTAAAGTCTCGCAATGTAAATACGACCACTTAGCTATTACCGCCACCTCAGTTGTGCCACCACCTATATCCAGTACCATCTGCGGCTCCTCTCCATGAACAGGGAGCCCCGCGCCTATAGCAGCAGCCATGGTTTCTTCCAATAAAAATATTTTCTTGGCCCCGGCCTCTTGAGCTGCCTCAAGTACAGCCCGTTTTTCCACCTGAGTAATATTAGAAGGGATACAAATTACCACCCTTGGGGAGAAGACCCCCTTTCGTTCTTGCGCACGGTTCAAGAAAACCTTTATTAACTGACTTACTGCATCAAAATCCTCTATGATTCCGTCCTTCATAGGACGCATAGCCGTAATACCCTCAGGGGTCCGGCCCAGATACTTTTTTGCGGCAAGCCCCACCTCAATTACCCAACCGTCACTTGAACACGCAATTACCGTAGGCTCATTTAGGACCACCCCCTCTCTCTGAGCATAAATAAGGGTATTGGCAGTGCCCAAATCCATAGCCAGGTCCTGTTTTATTATATTTTTAAGGTTCTTAAGCGCCACGGCATCTCCAATCATTAATAACTCGATCAAGGGAAAAAACCAGGAGTTCGGCAAGACCTCCCGGCCACCCTGACAAGTCTGTATCTCCGGTAAGTAGCCACACCAATGTGCCTGCTTCAATTGGCTGAAAAAGCCCTATCAGCACCGGACCTCTGTCAAAGGGCTCGCCAGGCCATAAAAAATAAGACTTGTGCTTATCCGTTCCATAGCGACTAAGCATCAAGTGCTTTCTGTATCTCAAAAGCCAACCGACAAGGCCTTTTTCCACATTAAAACACTGACCTTCCAGACTAATCTCTTGAGGTAGTCCAATAGTGGCCTTTATCATGAAAACATCTTTATCCCTTTCATGAAAGGCCACAAGACCACTTCTAAGTCCTAACAATTCTTTCAGGCTTGTCAACAGATGCTCTATTTTTCCTGAAAGGCCATGGTGCCATTTGTTCCAACGACGATAGAACTGGAGTTCACGGTGGTTTTTCCAGGAAAACCATAAATCAGAAGCTATTATTGCACAATCTTCTAAAATGCGCTGTTTCTTTTCAGGAAAAGAATAACGATTCTTGCTGTCGACCATCAAGACCCCTGCACCACGGAGCAGGGGAGCTGCGAGAAATGCCTTTATATTAACGTCTCTGCTGTAAATACCAAGGGTCCTGGTATCTCTATCGAAATTGGTTGCGTGTAGCCTTTTCCCTTCCCGTGCAACCCAGCCTATCAGCCCTTGGCCAACCCCTATATTGCATCCAGGCACTATATAGGGACTGAGACTCTCCCATGCCATTAAATGGAGATCATCATCCCCCTGGTGACTACGGATAAACAGGGCAGCAGTGAAGGAATCAAAAACATTTGCAACCAACTGAACAAGGTGCTTAAGAGAAGCAGGCATAAATAGCAGGACCATATGGCGGGGTAAGCACACCCAACTCGGTGATTATGGCGGTTATAAGATGGTGAGGAGTAATATCAAAGACTGGATTTTGAACTCCCACACCCGGGGCGGCGATCTCCTTTCCGGCAAAAGTGGTAATTTCCCCGGACCCACGCTCTTCTAAAGGGATCTGATCTCCGGACGGGGTGACAAGGTCAATAGTGGAAACAGGGGCAGCCACATAAAAAGGGATGTTATTAGCTCCGGCAAGTTCAGCTACAGAGTAAGTCCCGATCTTGTTGGCAACATCACCATTGGCTGCAATGCGATCGGCCCCAACCACCACGGCCTTGATCTGCCCCTTTTGCATCAAAAAACCTGCAGCTCCATCTACAACCAGAGTAACTGCTATCCCGTCCCTGATAAGCTCCCAGGCGGTAAGCCTGGCACCCTGGAGCCAAGGACGGGTCTCATCGGCAATGACATTGATCTCTTTGCCCTTAGAAATAGCAGCCCTGATAACTCCAAGGGCCGTTCCATATCCACCGGTAGCAAGGCCGCCTGCATTACAGTGAGTGAGCACGCCGCCCTTTTCCGGTAAAAGGACCTGACCATGCAATCCTATGGCCAGGTTGGCCCTTACGTCTTCTGTCCAAATAGAAATGGCCTCCTTTTCTAAAATGGCTGCGATATCACCCGGGCTCAGCTCATAATGCCTGCGCGCAAGCTTTTCCAGCCTCTCTACCGCCCACTTCAAGTTCACTGCCGTGGGCCGGGCCTGGAGCATGAAAGCCGCTTCCTCCAGCCATTTCTCTATAAAGAGAGCCTTGTCTTTATCCTTGAGTCCATAAGCGGCCAAAGCCATGCCAAAAGCGGCAGTGATCCCTATGGCAGGCGCTCCCCTCACCACCATATCCCTTATAGCCTGAGCAACATCTCTTGCAGATCTATACGCAAGCCATATCTCCTCATGAGGTAATAACCTCTGGTCCAACAAATAAAGAACTTGCTTTTCCCAACGGAGCGGTACTACAGACGTATTACCTTCGCTATGAAGCAGGCTCAATGGCAGGTCGTAGTTTCCGGCAGCAATGTCTTTCATAGGCCTAGGGCCTTTCGCAGCAGCTCATTTACCTTTTGGGGATTGGCCTGTCCCTTTGTCTCCTTCATAATCTGTCCAACTAAGAAACCCAGGATCTTGGTCTTTCCAGCCTTGCACTTTTCCACCTCTTTTGGATGGGCCTCCACTACCTGCTTAACCACAGCGCTGAGGGTGGATTCGTCACTCACCTGGGCAACCCCTTGTTCTTCCACAATTTCTTTAGGACTCTTTTTTGAATTATATGCCTGTTCAAGGATATCTTTTGCCATCTTGCCGCTAATAGTGCCATTGTCTATCAGCTTGAGCAATTCCGCAAGGCCGGCGGGAGGTATCGGGCAGGCATCAATTTCCCGATCCTCTTGTTTTAGAAGACGGAACAGTTCTACCATTACCCAGTTGCTGACAATCTTTGGACTGGGAAACAGGGCTACGCATTTCTCGAAGTAATCAGCCAGGGACTTTGAGGCTGTGAGGACTCCTGCGTCATAGTCTGAAAGACCGTATTGTTCCTCAAAGCGAGCGCACTTTGCATCAGGCAGTTCAGGCAGTTCCGCCTTCACACTGTCCATCCAGGCATTATCAATCTCGACCGGGACCAAATCCGGGTCAGGAAAATATCGATAATCATGGGCCTCTTCTTTACCCCTCATTGTGACTGTTACACCCTTGGCCGCATCCCAAAGACGGGTCTCCTGCACTATCTCATGACCATCAAGTAAAAGAGCTGTCTGACGCCTTATCTCAAACTCCAATGCCTTCTGCACGTTACGAAAAGAATTCATGTTCTTGAGTTCCGCCCTTACGCCGAAGTCTTCCCGCCCCAT
>WTCF01000028.1 GCA_013138705.1 Deltaproteobacteria bacterium | reverse complement strand
CTTTTGAAGAGGGGCCAGGTTAAGGGTAGGATAGGTTTTTCCATGCTCAAAGCCGGAGAGTCCGCATACATGGCTTTTATCACCGATCACTGTGGGAATCCCATAGGTGCGGCAGTTGATGGGCCGGGTCTTATAACAGATGCATTCTCCGCTGTCAGCCAACAGGGGACACCTTATACGGGCAAGTGAGAGGTCGGCCTTGGCGGTGATTAACTGGTCCCAGGACTTGAGTGCTTTTTTTGCAATGTTCAGGGCAGCGCGTCTCTGCTTTCTATCAAGGGAATCAAAGTGCCGGCGAATGTACAGTGCTTCTATTAACGAAACGTCAAATACTGCATAGCAGCAATCAGTACACCCCTTTTTGCAGCGCACTTCCTTGCTGTAGCGTTTCTGTACATCCGCTACTGCCCTGTCGGCAGATTCGTATAGATTTTCAAGGTCTTTAAACACAAGTATATCCTTTTGGATGTGAGTATTACCAACAACAATACAATACAGGAAGTATATTTACTATGGAATCAGAAAAAAAAATCGAGTCCTGCATACGATGCGGCACATGCTGCGAAAAGGGTGGTCCTACCCTCCACTCTGAGGACAGGATTTTTCTCCAAAAGGGCGTTCTAAGACCGACACACCTCTTCACCCTGAGGGCCGGGGAGTTGGCATATCATCCCCTTGAGGAGAGGCTTATAGAACTCTCGGATGATATGATCAAGATAAAAAGCACGGATGGATCAAGTGTTTGCACATTCTACGACGCAGATCAGCAGGCCTGCGCCATTTATGAAAGCCGTCCCCTGGAATGCAGGGCCCTCAAGTGTTGGGACACCAAGGACGTTGAAGATCTTTTCATGCAAGACCTTCTGTCCCGTCTTGATCTTTGTCCAAAAGGCTCTGCCGTTGCAGACCTGATCTCAGCCTATGAGAGGAGTTTTCCTCCTGGACGAATTTACGGCCTCCTCAGTGAAGCAGGTTCACAAGAAGGAACTCAACAGAGCAGCCCTGAAATAGAACAGATGGTCTCAACAGATGATGCCTTTCGCCGAAAGGTCGTTGAGGCGCTTGGGCTTGAAGAGAACGAACTAGAGTTCTTCTTCGGACGCCCGGTCAAGTCCCTCATTGCGAATATCCATACCCTGATGGATCATAAATTGGAAAATTCATGATTTTGTAAACGAAGAACCAATAACAAAAAGGCCTCCCATAACATAGGAGGCCTTTTATCTTAACTGAGGACAGCAAAGCGGGCCTTATTTAATTTATGGCCCACTTGCTGTTTTATGTCTATCTATCTACTCTTTTTCTTCGTGGAATGTGGCCGCCTCCTTCGCGCTGGCGCCCTTGAGGCTGTAAAGAGTAGTGCTCCCCGAAGACCAGTACTCGACCTTTTCTTCCTGGACCAGTGCGCTGGCCGCTTTTTTTATCTCGCGCATCTTCGCATTCTCATCTGCCTTGCACAAGTCTTTAAAATACATCTTTGGCTTGAATTTTGACTTTTTGGTCATGTAATCCAAGACCTTCTTTTTTAGTTCTTCTATGTCCGCTGCCATAATGATTTCCTCATTTAATATCCTGCTTCTTTCATCAGTTTGTCGGTATGAGAGCTCCACTTAAACTGCGTGGTTGTATGATATGTATCATATGCAAGACGGTAGTCGTCAATAGACTTATCCGTGAAGGGTATTTGACACTGCTCAAAGAAGCGTTCCCAACCGACCCTTGCTGCCCAATCCCCTAAGCGCTCATACTTGTTAGCGCCTTTCTCGTAGGCCTCAACAATGTTTCTGACAATCTTGCACACACTCTCAAAACGCGGCAACTCATTGGGAATGAATGGAACAATCAATTTTGAGAACGTGGGTACAGTAATGCGGTTGGAGATCTTCCCTCCAGCCAGGATGGCGACGCCGTCGCCCTCTTCATCAGCCAGAGGCATGGCCGGGCACATGGTGTAGCAGTTACCGCAGAACATGCACCTTGGCTCATTTACGCGGACCGTCTTGACTTCCTTGCCGTTCGGGAGCGTTACCTTGGCAGGCTTGATGGCCGCGGTAGGACAGGCAGCTATGGCAAGAGGGATCTCGCAGACACCGGTGATGCGGTCGTCCTCGACAAAGGGAGGCTTTCTGTGAATGCCCAGTAGAGCTATATCTGAGCAGTGGACCGCGCCGCACATATTGAGGCAGCAGGCCATGGAAATGCGCAGCTTGGCCGGCAGCTTATGGCTATTCCAGTACTCAAACATGTCATCCATCACGGCCTTTACCATACCGGATGCATCTGTAGCCGGGGTATGACAGTGTATCCAGCCCTGGGTGTGGACGATATTAGTTATTCCTGCACCAGTGCCTCCAATAGGGAGCTTGTATGATCCGCCGGGGTGCTTGAAATTGTTAAGGAATTCCATCAGGTCCTTTAGGGTCCCCTCGTCCGTGACGTGGAACTCAAGGCTGTTCCGAGTGGTCCAGCGACAGTGACCTTCACAGAACTTATCTGCAATATCCCCGATCTCGCGGAGAAGGTTGGTGGTGATCAACCGTGGAGTGGCACAGCGTACCACCCACATCAAATCACCGGTCTCACTGGTATATTTGATCACACCAGACTGGACGAACTCGTGAGTGAGCCACTTGCCGTAGTTTTTCTTGATCACCTCAGGGAAGAACTGCTCATAGTGAGGTGGACCCTGGTCTGTAAGACGGCCTGCCATGGGCTTGTCGGGGTTGTATTCCCTGTCGGCAAGCGTCGGATCATAGGGTATGTCCAGCTTTTCTTGTATGTTGTAGCCGGGATCATCTTTATACATTGAAGTATCTATCATTATCTTTACCTCCTTTTAAACTTGATTAAGCAAGGTGCCTTGCGCGGAAAGCTGCCAGATCACGTGTCCATCCACCTGGAACCTCTTCCTCTTTCCAGAAAGGATACGGGTTGGACCGAGGTTCCCTTACGTGCTGTGGAATAGGTTCGCGCCCGAGTATATTGATAATATAATGTGCAAGGCCCTGACGCTGGATAAGCTCGCCAAGTCTCTCCCGGTTTTTGCCTTCTTCCATCCACCAGTCCCACATCAGATCGACAAAGTCCTTGAATTCTTCATAAGGGTATTCCATCTTAACAAATGGGATGATTAAGGTGGACATCTGGGCACCTTCAAGGATCGGTGCCTTTGCCCCGTTCAGGATCGTGGCGCCACAATCCACGCCAGGACGCATGGCACTAGGCATGACATTAATGCAGTGCATGCAGCGGGTACACTCGCGGTCGTCAATCTTGATTTCGTTTCCGTCCATATACATACATCCGCTGGGACAGAGATCAATGACCTCTTTCTGGATGTCAAATGCGCCCCAGTCACGGTCTGAGAAGGCGCCGGCATTGGGTGCTATCTCCCCGCCTATATAGGCCTGGACCGCTTTCTGGTCTATACGGATATTGTCTTTCCATGTTCCGATAATGGAGCAACATGAACGGGCAATTGCCGCCACGCAGTCATTTGGACAGCCGGAGATCTTGAACTTGAACTTGTAAGGAAATGCCGGACGATGGAGTTCGTCCTGATAAGTCATGGTCAGGTCGTAGCAGATGGCCTGTG
>WTCF01000133.1 GCA_013138705.1 Deltaproteobacteria bacterium | reverse complement strand
TTTTGCCCACTCGATATCTTCACGGGCAAAACGTTCTTTCAACTCAATCCTGTTCCGACGCACAAACTCGGAGAGAGCGGCTAACAAAACGTCCAGCTCAGAACGAAAAAAACCTGCCTTGACATAGCTTTCCACTGCCGAAGCGAGGTTATCCGGTAATTCAACGGATATGGATTTCATTGCTGTTCTCCTTTCAAATTGTTTTCACACAAACACAGCAGATCCTGTTTTCTATTGTATGCCCATATGATACACTACCAGAAACCCTGTCATGCCCCCCAGTTATCTTAACTGGTGCACTTTGAAGTTGAATTCACAATTTATTTCAGAGTGCTCGGGATATTAGCAAAAGTCTCCATATTCCATGAATTTGATCTGCAGGAAGTTGAGTTATCATGTGCCACAGGGGGTCACCAAACTTATTAGCCAGAAGTGGTGAAATATTAAATATTTTTTCAACAAGATTTGAGAAAAATTTACTATTTTGACGTTGATTTCCTTGATGAAGTGAAATCCTATAGGCTACGTCGATTAGAAGCATTAAAATGTCTTTATCGGAAGGTTTAGTGGTATCCGCCTTACTCTTTTCATAACATTCTATGTTTTTGTTTATTTTATCAGCTACTTTCATTAATTCGTCAATAAAGTGATCAAGCAGCGGTTTGTCACCAGAATAGCCGATCTGCTCGCTTATCATTGGGAGAGCAATGGCAAAAGTCAGGGAATCGGCTTCGTACAGCGAAACGAAATCTATGTTTGAAAGGACAGGCAAGAAGTTATCAAGTAAATCGTCATAGATTGGCATATTACCCACAATAGCAGCTAAATCTGTCCATCCTGGACGGTACTTGTTATTTTTATTGAGTTGGGAGATGCTGTTTTGGGCAGCTTGATGAAGAAAAGTAGAAGAAAAACTTTCTGCTGCCTCTGGACCTATCAAGCAATTAAGACCGTGGGCTCTATCGCCTCCCAAAATACTTTCCAGAGAATCACTATAAAGTTGTGAGTCACAGAGCAAACTGAGCATGCCGGCATCCTTACCTTTAAAAAAACCGTCAACACGAGCCTTCGCTTCATCCCTTATCTCGAGAGCATTGATGAGATCATCCTTATGTTCTTTTAATATGAAACCGAGAGTATAGCAATCTATGTACTCACGCTTAACACAAGAAGGATTCAATACATCTTGTTGGTATATGGGGTCGAAGTTAAATATATCCTGAGTCATGGGTTTTGCTTGTGGTTCAAGATTCTTGAGAAGCAGTTCAGTGTCAGCACCTGCTGCCCCAAAAATATTTTGTAAACGAGACGAATGTGCCCAAATACTGAATAGGCGAGCGGCTGCTGGCATACTTCGATATTGTTGCCAGTTTGAGAAATCGGCCTCAAAGTGTTTCAAAAAAGTCATAAAAAGATGAAATTCTTTCTCCCCTAGTTCGTTCCCCCAAATTCTTTTGGTATTTCGCTTTGCAATTTGCAGTAAGACATCATCATCGCCCGCGAAACGTAGAGACATATCAATCAAATGCAGCAGGGATACTGGGCAAAACCAGCGTTGTTCTGCAGAAAGCAGAATGTCTCTTCGCTCAGAACTTTCCAGTTGCTTGAGGGCCTGAAGCAAATTCTCACTTAGCCTGATCGGGATACAAACTATTCGATCAAGCACTTCACTGATATTTTCCTCTGCAAGGAGAATCCCGAGAGCACGTATCCAACCAGTAGAGAAATCTCCAGGAGATTCAAAATCCTTTTCATTCAGACGAAAGTGCTTCAGCAAAGACTCAGGTGATGGTGGCAAAAAATCGCCAATTTGAATACTGTCACGTTTTACCAACCGCTGAGTGAACTCCTTGTAATAAAATGCAGCAGATTTTTCTCGGATAGAAAGGAGATATTTAATTCTGGAAACTGGATTATGAATTTTTGTAAGTTCTCCCTGAAGCTCCTGAAAAGCTTGTGAATCGCAGTCAAATATGTAACGGTTATTCTTCACCATATTTAGTCTTACGACTGGATCTTCCGAGAGAATACCCAGAAATGGATCGGTAAATGGCAATACAAACTTATCTTGCGCATCTGATATCTTAATTTGTTCAGTTTTGTCTTGTTGGACCCGCTGGAATGTAAATTCAATACGTGGATCGTGAGCAAACACATCTTGAGGCTGGTCATTCAATGCTTTTGCGGCTGCACTCCAAAAAGCATCACTCAGGAAGCTGACATTCCCAATCCTTACAAAATCAGCGAACTTAAGACCAATCTTTGCCATAAAATCAGCATCCTGGTGCAGTTCTGCAACAATCTTCTCAGGAATGTTAAGTAAAAATTTTAGGATTAGATATCTCTTAACATTATTTTCTTCTGTTTTGATCTCACCTGAATCAAATAGAAGCGGGGCGCAAAGTGTACGTATAACGCTTGCAATTCCTGGTGCAGTTTCAGGATCGGCTTTTAAACGATGTGATACAATGCGTGAGGAAAGCCAGGTGAGGTAGTGGGATTGAGCCGAGCCCTTTCCGTCTTTTTCTATAGAGGAAAGCCCAATTGCAGAAGAAATCAACCCACCTAAGTCCATTCCAAGAAGATCTATACGGTCCGATTGAGGATCAGGATCGTTTATTAAATGCCGGACACCGAAAAGGCCTATGTACATATTGCGTAGTATCCAATCAGAATAAACACTGGCCATCTCATCAGTATTATTTTCATCATGCCAGCATTTGGTTATTGCATCCTGAATTGCCCTCAAGGACTGGACAAAAAAACCAACTTCATGCTTTGGGTTTTTTGGGGATGGCGGACATTGCAAGCGATTGTTGTCAAGCAGGCATGAAGCCCAATAGCGTCGCAAAACTGACAATTCATGAGTTTCTGCAACATGGTCATTATCGATCTTTGCTCGATTAAGGTGGTAAAGAATCTCCTCCTTGGACAGAGGAATGTAGCGCATATTACCCTTGCGAAGATCAATTAGTTTTGCGAAGTAGGTTTCATCGTCAATTTCTTTCAATTCTCGAAGAAGGGCAAGGATATCTGTTATTCCGATTATGGGCGCACCATTGTTGTTGTAGTGAGAACTTAAGTACCTATCATCACAACAAATCACATCCCATGGTTTTGGGTGAAAGGTCAATAAATCAAATAATACCTGCTCTGCAGGTTCATAAGCTTTATCTTCTTCTTGAATTTTTGAATCTGCACCGTTATCCAAAGTAATGATTTCATATGTGCCGTTTTCTATACCAATTCTTAAGCGCTCTCTTAAGCGGTCAATCCATTCCCGCAATTTTTCGTTTCGCTCGAACTGAGACAGCTCGGTCTTTATTCGATCCACTTCAGTCTGATGAATGTAAACTTCAAAGTAACGGCATACTGTATCGAGTACGTTAGCCGTTGCTAAAGTCTCCGATAAAGTATTCATCAAGAATATGCTGTCTCCAGCTTTTGGTAAAGTGCTATCGATTTCTCTTATAACAACTTCAGATATCCGAGATAAGGCTTCACTATATTCATCATCAGAAAGTAAATCATCACGGTGCAGGGCTTCAATTAGTGCTGTTCTTCCTATGATAAATTTGCGATAGGGTTCTGGAACACCAACGGGTGTGTGGTACGTGGCTTTACTGTGTAATGGAAGAAAATCAACCAGATACCCACCTTCTTGTTTTGCCTGGAATAGCACATTCATCCATTCCCCACCCATGGCATCGGCAAACGAGTTTTGTTCTCCCAAATATTTTGAATCTGTATTCAAAATATTTATCTTTTCCAGTTTTAAAAGTTTTTCAACCTTATGCATGTTCTTAATACGAGAAGGTTGGTTATGCATAAGTCTTCTCATTTCATGAAGAAGCAACGGCTGAGTAGATGCAGGTATCCAGAGCTTTCCGAAGGCGCGCTCAACAATTTCAAGAATTTCTAATTCAGCCGCCAAGAGCAAAGCTGTTACATCAAGATGTAATCGCCACTTGCCACAATCAACTTTTTTGTAATCTTGCAATTTGCGGCTGCCGTGACGAGCAAGCAACGGGGGCTGGCGGAATGGTTCTGGTGCGTTACGACATTGACTAAAATGTTCATGATAAAGGGATGCAAGTGTAACCCCTAAAAGTTTTGCTACAAGGTGGATTGGTATATTCCCGCGGTCGTATTGGTCGATAATCTTATGCTGATGAGTTAATTGTTCTTTCTGAATAGCGATTAGGTCGCGAAGATTTACCGTTTGAAAATCACCTCGACCTTGGGCAACAAATTTGCCCATTTTTTCTATAAGTGGATCAATTTTAGAGTCAAGACACAGGGAATAACCGGTTGTAATAGCAGCTTTAAGGTCTTCAGCATCGTTAATGCCAATTTTAACTGCTTTTTCCCAGAGTACCTCAGCAAATCGCCCATCTTGGATTTGAACAATGTCAGCAGCTTGTAATAGTTCATTGGATGACACATTTTCCAGAGCAAATAATTTCTCAGAAGTTTCCTTAATTCCTGAAATATCACCGAAGGCAAGTTGTGTTTGCATCAAGGCAAAAATATTCTTAGTTGATAGATTTTTCGTCACCAAATCTTTAGCATCACCAAGCGCTTCACTAAGATAACCTAATTTTTGATGACACGTAACACGGAGTCTTCTGAGGTCTTCAGGCAACAACCCTCCAGCGAATAATGAAGAATTATCGTCCAGAAGATTTAAACACCTGGCCTGAAGATTCTTTTCCCAGGCGCTTTCCACGACGAGATAAAGTGCAGCAGGAGTTCCAATCTTTTTGATGAGTTCATTTCCCTTGTCCAAGACATAATTGTAATCTCTCCGATGCGCCATTAACCTGCAAGCCTCCAACAAATAGATACCGTTATCGGTTTCATCGTACAACGACTCAAGGTAGCCCAGCAGAGATTTCCAATCTCCTGACTGCTTATATTGAATTTCAAGAATCATGATTTTGAGTTGATGCATAATTTTAAGATCTTTTACCAGATTAACCGTTTTTCGGACCTTACTTAACTTCTTCCCAGACGCTATTAAGGTGTGGGTTCTCCAGAACAACCAAATATCATAGTGGCCTTGCTCTTCGAATGGATGTTCATACTTGTTCAGTAGCCTGAAAGCATCATAGTAATTATAAGTTTCTATACAAAAACCAATTAGAACACTTACTAAATCCAGATTCTCTTTTTTGGTCTTTATCGCTTCCGAAACCATAGATACGATGGGCTCTTTATCAATTTGGTAGTTCCTGGACAATGCCCATCTTAGCACATTAGGATCTTCTGGATTACTTGAGAGTAAATCTGTGCAAAAATCTGCTGCCTCATCCTGGCGATTTGGATGCATCGCAAGAGCCGCAAGCCTCCAAATATTGAACATGTGCTGTTCATGTTCTGGGAGCTCATCGTTTAGAGCTAAGTCACGAAAATCCTTTTCTGCCCTGTCTAAAAGATCGAAGCTGCCTTGGTCTCGTTTTATAAAATCAAGAGAAGTTGGGAGAGGAATGAGGGGATTTGTATTTTTTAAGGCAGTGAGAGAAATAGCGCTCCAGTAGTCAATGATGGCCTTGGCAACAATAATGCTGTGCCAATTTGGTTTCTCTGCCAATGCTTCGTCAAGCTTAGCCCTTGCGTTGGGCAGATCCCCAAAAATGAGAAACGATAAGGATTGAATACGTCTTGTTTCAGCATTTGGTTTAATATCATGGGGCAATGTACTCAAAAATTCTAATACATCATTGATCTTGCCAAGTTCTAAAAGCAGTGATGTACGTAAGTTTATAGCATCTAAGGTAGAAGAGGCACCAATGAATGTCAGAGCCGCTTCAGGTCCATCTCTATGATAGACCAGCATCGCCTGCAGTATGGTATCATCACCTTCTGGATCATTCTTTTTTGCCTTGGCGGCAATTTCAGTAGCCTTCTCAACGTTATTTTCTATATTAAGAATATAGAGAGCCAGTATGCGGAGAATTTGACCCCGAACAAATTTGTCCAATGATTTCCATTCGTTTTGGTTTCCATTGTAAAGACCACGAATGCCATCTAAAGCATGTCGATGTTTACCTTGACGGTATCGTTCCCTACAATCTTCCAGCCTTTCCAATTTTAATTTGGACAACGCATTTACTAATTGCAATCTCTGAGTACTAATAGCTTCAATATCGACAATATCGAACTGCAGTTTTTGCAAAGACTCGATACTTGTGACATCGGCTTGTGGTGCTCCACAAACAGTGTCAACAATTTCCTTGGAATCGACATACCTTTTAACGATGTTACGATAAGGGCCTAACTCCCTCTGAATATCTCTGCCTGACCAGAGTTCAAAGTCTATTCCTTCATCCTTAAAACGGTTACGTTGAACTTCTTTTCCCTCGTGAACTTGTATCCGCTGAATATCACACGCAACAAAAAGTATGTAGCGTTTAACTTCTTGTTTTTTCCAATGTTCAATGTGGTCAAAAAAAGGTTCTACTGCATCCTTAAGATCTTTTTTACCAAAATTTTTATAGCATTTCGATTGACCAACCTCTTTGCCATTCCCTCCTTTCCTCTGAGCAATGTGATCCACCCCTTTATCTCCTTGACCGCGAGTACCGTGCAGATGACATGTTGCAATTTCTTTTTGTACACCATGAAGGTCACAACATAATCGTTCAAAGTCATCGATACTAAGATCACACCATCTTTGAGTATCACTTCGCCTGATTGTTGGTAGTATGTTGCCTTTTCCCATATATATTCTTAATCGTTTTAATTGTTCAAAATCAGCTAATTACCTAATATAGATATCTCAGCTTCTGTGCCCTTTCATTGTCTCTTTTTCCTTTTGGCCATTTCAGTGTTAAACCGTATTGCCTTAGAGTTCAAACATGTTTTTCCTTACCATGTGTATATCTGTTCCCATTTAATGCAGACTTAATTTCTAACAAATCCTCCTGAGTTGCCGTCATCAACCCATGAAGCCCGCCAAACTTTTTTATCGTCTCCCTGGCGAGAGCAATGGCATTCTGCCCTTGCCTGCCGGTTCTCAGCAGGATAGCCAATAGCGCGGCATCACTCAGAGAACCCGCACCTTTCTCCAAAAGCATCTCCCTGGGCCGATCTCCTTCGGGCCAGTTTTTAATATGAAGATGCTTTTCTGTGGATTTGCGTTCGCTGCTCATTTTTAAAAAAATCTTTCAGTGGTACTGACTAATACAAAAATCCATTGGATAGTCGCAAAATATGATTTGCCAGGACTTATTTAGAAGTTACGTTTTACCCAATTTCCAGTTTCGGCATCCAGCATTCGATTCGATAATGCACCATTTTTGGGAGTAAGTGTAAACCAGCGAATGTAAAGATGCCGATATTCTTTTCGTGTTTTCGGTATTTCGTGCTTTCGTGATAATTCTTTCGTGTGTTGCACAATCCGACGTGTAACCGTACAGGTCGAAAGATATTATATGACAGGCTTGGGAAGTAGTCGAGTTAATTTTAGTGTTAGACTCGGAATTCAAAACTGATCTGGAAGGCGACTTATTTGTGGTGCCGGAGGGTGGTTTGAGGTTTTATCCCATATTTGCATGACAAAAATAGAAGCATATACTATGTTCAATTTTTCACCCGTTGGGTGTTATTTCTAATTAACGTAATGCCATGATTTTTCAAAGCTAATGGCTATCGGTCTGCCGCCCTGACAAGACAGCTAATCGCTCAACTTAGATATAAAAAAAAGTCGACATGATACATTCTTGCCTTAAACATTATACATTTGGCCAGGACAAGGCCTTTATTCCAAAAGAGACTGTGAAGACCGCATTGAATAGACTGAAACAAAAAGAATTGTTCAGTTTAAGCACTATTTTACGCATAGATGAACTTGACAAAATAGGTATACCGGCCTTTATTTGTGAGATTGAGTCAAATTTGGGAATAAGTGGTAGTTGTGGGAAGGGTGTATCTATAGAGCAGGCAAAGGCCAGCGCATTAATGGAGGCTATTGAACGCTATAGTTGTGAGTGGTTTATAAAAGAAAGAGAACCTTTTATCATTTCCAGCTATGACAACTTAAAAGAAAATGCATTAGATCCATTAAGCCTGCTTTTACCTTTACCCTCTATTTATCAAACAGATGAGATATTAGAAAATTTAAGAAAGGCACCTCTTCCCTGGACAGAAGCCTTTTCTTTAACGCATAACAAACCTATCCTTTTTCCTCTACACTGGTTTTACCTTATCTATGGCACTACAGGATTTGCTAGTGGAAATACAATACAAGAGGCAATACTTCAGGCAATAGGAGAGGTAATAGAAAGGCATAATATCTCAAGAGTAATAGAAGGGAAGTTGTCTACACCCTCTCTTGACATGTCTTCCATTAATTATCATATCGCGAAGTCATTGATAAATAAATTTTTTGACGCAGGTATTGAACTATATATCAAGGATTTCTCCTTAGGATTAAATATACCAACTGTAAGTGTCCTTGCTTATGATTCAAATCCACCAACAAATACAGTCAAAATATATAACGCGGCAGGCGCACATCTGAATCGTGATTTTGCCTTAATTCGTGCCCTGACTGAGGTAGCTCAACATAGGGCACAGATTATTTATAAAGAAAACAAACATAAAAAGCCAGGGGGACCTACTTATTGCTTTCCATATTTTAAGACTTTAAAGGATGCTTCATATTTAATAGAAAACAAAGAAACTATCCCTTTTAATAAGATACCTACTTATAAACATGAAGATTTTAGAGTAGAGATAGAGAAGGCAGTAAATCTAATTAAACAGGACAACCTGGAAGTGATTGTAACAAACACGACTTATCCTGAATTTCAAATACCCGCTGTAGCAGTTACAATCCCCGGGGCAAGGCTTAATCGTCCCAGCACAAGGCTAAATCCTTATTTTTATATGGCAAAGATATGCATGGATTTAGGAAATTATAAGGATGCCATTGGGTATTTTAAAAAATCTATAGAAATTGATCCTCAATATAAAGATATTCCCCAGATTTCATGTGATATAGCTATTTGTTATAAGAGCCTAAAGATGTATCAGCAATCAAAAGAATATTTTGAAAAAACTCTAAACTTATCACCAAAATTAGTCTTTTCAAAGAAATTCATAAGTGATTTCACGGAAGTAATCAAGTTAATTGACAATTGAATATTGTTGATTGTTGAGGGAAGGATATACGAAAAAAGTAATGAATAGGGGTGAAACAGTGCAGTGGTCTGATTGGCGCTGGCAGTTTTCAAATCGGATTAAGGGACTTGATGCACTGTCAAAGCTTTTGCAAATTACATCCTCTGAGAAAGAGATTTATAGAGATGTCATAACACAATACAGGTATGCCGTTACGCCCTATTATCTATCCCTGATCGATTGGTCAGATCCTGATGATCCTATCAGGAAGCAGTGTATTCCTGATCCCAGGGAGATAAGTTTTTCACTTCCGGGTTCAGAAGAAGATCCTCTGGCCGAACGGGCGCACATGCCGGTTCCTGGTCTGATTCACAGGTATCCGGACCGTGTACTGGCAATGGTAACCGGCACATGTGCTGCGTACTGCCGTTATTGCAACAGGAAACGTACATGGAGAAATCCGGAGGCCGGCAGTACAAAAGAGGCCCTTTATCGTATGGTGGACTATGTTGCAGGCAGTCCCTGTGTGCGTGAAGTCATTGTCTCCGGGGGAGATCCACTCACAATGCATCCGGGGCTGCTGGATGAGTTTTTAAAGGCATTTAGGGAAATTCCTCATGTGGAGGTGTTGCGTATTGGCACCAGGATTCCTGTAGTGCTTCCCATGCGCATAACCGACGATTTGTGTCAAATGCTGGCCGGACATCGTCCCCTTTGGATAAATACTCATTTCAATCATCCAAGAGAAATCACACCTGAGTCCACAGAGGCGTGCGAAAGGCTCCTTAAGTCAGGGATACCACTGTCTAATCAGACTGTGTTGTTAAAAGGGGTCAATGATTCCCTGAAGGTGATACGAGACCTGTGCCGTGGGCTTCAGAGGATCATGGTAAGACCTTACTATCTCTTCCACTGTGATGCAGTGCAGGGGACAGATCACTTTCGAACAGATATCAGAAAGGGTGTGGAAATTATTCAGGGGCTGTGGGGCAAAATAGGTGGTCTGTGTATCCCGAACTATGTTGTGGATCTTCCCGGTGGTGGAGGAAAGGCCCTGATGATACCTTCATATTTGCTTGAATTAGGCAAAGATGAGGCAATATTTCGCACCTTTGAAGGAAAAATAGTGCGGTATCCGTGTCCTGAAGGGGCAGACACTGGAGAATTAATCAACCCTTGACGCAGGCCATGGGTCTCAGCATTGCCACTTTTCTTGCAAGTCCTGCCCTGTGTGTGGAATCCACTACCCTTGTGACATCCTTGTATGCTTCAGGTGCCTCTTCTGCCGCACCCCGGTAGCTCGCTGCCCGGATGAGGATACCCCTGTGTGCCAGTTCGGCGATTATCTTCCGGCCTTTCCAGCGTTTCAGTGCGGCCCTTCGACTCATTGAACGGCCTGCGCCGTGGCAGGCAGAGCCCCAGGCCAGGGCTTCCCCGGTTTCCTGGCCTACAAGAATATAGGAACAGGTCCCCATGGTCCCACCTATGAGCACAGGTTGACCGACGTCCCTGAATGCCTCAGGTATCTCGGCTCTACCTGGACCAAAGGCCCTGGTAGCCCCCTTCCTGTGGACATAAAGGCGTTTCACCTCGCCGTTTACCCTGTGTTCTTCGATCTTGCACGTATTGTGGCTGACATCATAAAGGTTTTTCACTACGGCCTTTGGAAATATTTCATGGAAAACCTGGCGGGTGAGATGAGTAATTACCTGCCGATTGGCAAGTGCACAGTTTACCCCACAGGCCATGGCCTTGTAATACCTCTCACCTTCAGGAGATTTTATTGGGGCGCACACAAGCTCCCTTTCTTTGATTGGGATCTGATACTTCTTGCCGGCCTTACCAAGTACCTGAAGGTAATCAGTACCGATCTGATGCCCCAGTGCCCTGGAGCCGCAGTGGATTGCCACCACTACATCTCCTTGTTTCAAACCAAAGGCCTTGGCCGAAGGCTGGTGAAATATTTCTTCCACATACTGTATTTCCAGATAATGGTTTCCTGAACCAAGGGTCCCAATCTGACGATACTGGCGGCGTTTGGCAATATCTGAGACACAAGAGGGGTCACCCCCTTCCAGTCTTCCTTCCTCTTCAGTGTGGGCCAGATCTTCGGGAAGCCCATAACCATGTTCTACTGCCCACTGTGCACCTCCTGTGAGAACATCGTCCAGTTCGTCAGGTGAAAGCCTGATTTTGCCTTCAGAGCCCACACCGGATGGAACAACCCGGAAGAGTCGATCAATCAGGGATTCAAGAAGGGGCAGGACCTCGTCACGCGTGAGACCGGTCAGCAGATTCCTGACCCCGCAGGAAATATCATAGCCCACTCCGCCTACGGAGATAATACCGCCGTCATCCGGATCAAAGGCCGCTACTCCGCCGATGGGAAAACCATAACCCCAGTGGGCATCAGGCATGGCAATGGCAGCCTTCACAATCCCCGGCAATGAGGCCACGTTGCTGAGCTGTTCGCGGACCTTTTCATCCATCTCAGAGACCAGGTCCTCACTGGCGAAGACAAGGGCAGGTACCCTCATGTCCCCTTCCTTTGGGATCTCCCACTGATACTCTCCGAGTCGTTTTAACTGTTTAAGCTCCATTATTCACCTCCAGGGTTCATACATCCACAACACACTGGGCAATCCACCAGTCTTCATCTTGTCTGACTGCGAGTTCGGTGAAAGTTGCTCCCTTGACTTCCACCCCTCGCTGGTGCCTTGAGAAATCGAAGGGTTCTCCCATTGCTGTTCCTGTAAGTCTAAGGTCCTGTATTTTTACTTTGAAGTCGCTGAATATCAGCCTTTGTATGTCAGATTCAGCCAAAAGGGAATTGAGCCAGGCAACAAACAGACCCTCCAGATCAAAGGACTCGCAGGAAATTGTGACTGATTTCTCAGATGTGATTGTATCAAAATCTTCCACCAAGAGAGAAAACATTGACTTCGCACCATTTTCAAAGGCCTCTGACAATGTCTTGCCTCTACCTCTGATCCCCATGTCAGCACCGTGTTCAAAAGTCTCAAAGAATGCCGTCATGTCTGCCCCACTTCTTGCGTCCCCATTCTATCCATCCCCAGGTAGAAAGCCCGGTAAAGACTATAAACAGGGCTGCCTGTGCATAAATTCCGTGATGGATATTCACGATTATCCAGCCGATGTTGGCTACTGTATAGA
>WTCF01000130.1 GCA_013138705.1 Deltaproteobacteria bacterium | reverse complement strand
GACAGGCCATTCTGGCAAGGGGATAAGTGCGGCATGCACCAGGCCTGTCTTTATAAACCGTACATCCTTTTCCCTCTTCCAGAAACGGACATTTTAAATAGGGGTCTTCCATCTTGACCAACACTACAGGAAGCCCTGAATTCTGTCCGACATATATACTTGTATAACGTTTTAGAAAGTCCGCGGACTTCATACCTAAATGATTCTTGAGCCTGAATATGTCATAAGGCATGAGGACCAGGCTCAAATCATAACAGCAGTGTGTAAAACAACTCTTATCCGGCGTACATGAAAAGCAAAAGGTGTCCTCATCTTTTAATTGTCTGGATTTGTCAATATAAGCTTCAGGTCCTTGAGACATGAATTGAGTCTCCTAATAAGATAATATTTTTTATTTTGCTGAAAGTACCCCATTCCCGGCATCATTTCAATTTTTTCGTCCATGCGACTCCAATGGCCCTCTCAAGGCCATCTATGACGATCTCCTGTTCCTCCGGTGTGATAAAGGCGTGCATGGGAAGGGACAGCACTTCCTCTGCGGCCTTTTCTGCATGGGGAAAGGAGCCTGGTCCAAGTCCCAGGCCTTTAAAGGCAGGCTGAAGGTGGATCGGGACCGGATAATGTATGGCAAAGGGAATGCCTTCCTGTTTGAGAAAGGTGGTCACCTGGTCCCTCAAGCCTTCGGGGATTCTCACTGTGTACTGGGCATACACGCATGTCCTGTCCGGCATTACTGCAGGAGTCTGTATCTCCGGTATTTTTTGGTTAATCAGTTCTGAATAACGGCCGGCAGCTTCCTGCCTGGCCTTGATTTCTTCATCAAAGTGGGCAAATTTGGCCAGGACTATTGCTGCCTGGATGCTATCCAGCCTGGCATTAAGTCCTATTTCTTCATGCTGGTATCTGGCCCTCTGGCCATGGACCCTGAGGCACCTTATCATATCTGCCTTTTCCGAATCATCAGTAAAGACCATGCCCCCGTCGCCATATGCTCCAAGGGGCTTTGAAGGGAAAAAAGAGGTGACACCTATTTCACTAAGACCGCAGGACAACCGGTTTTTGTATCTTGCCCCAAAGGACTGGCAGGCATCCTCAATCACAGACAGGCCAAACTCTGACGCAATTTCATTGATTTCGTCCATATCAGGGCACTGACCATAAAGGCTCACAGGCAGGATGCCCCTTACCTTGGCCCCGGCCTTCTGCCTTGCAGCCAGAGCATCCCGCATCTCTCCCGTGTCAAGGTTAAGGCTTTTAGGATCTATATCCACGAACACGGGCTTTGCCTTCAGAAGGGCTATGACTTCCGCAGTGGCTATAAACGTAAAGGGGGTGGTGATGACCTCTTCTCCGGGCCGTAAGTCCATGGCCATAAGTGCAAGGAGCAGCCCATCCGTCCCTGAGCCCACCCCTATTGCATGTTTGACCCCCACATAAGCTGCGAGAGCTGTCTCCAGGTCCTCCACCGGCTTGCCCAGTATGAACTGGGTCTTTGTAAGTATTTCGTGGATGGCCGAGTCTATTTCCTGTCTGTAGCTTTGATACTGCCTGCCTAAATCAACAAATTTCATATTTTTATCCTTTCGTAAGCGTTTACAGGGTGCTGCAGATGCGAGGCGGAGGGTACGCAGACGTACTTCCTGTACTTCAAGTGCCCGACAACAAAGCAGATGCGGTGCCCTGTGAACGCTTACATCCTTTCAAGCGCCCTGCCGATAGCCTGGGCGGCGATTTCTATATCCGATTCGGTAGTCCCTCGACCCAGTGTGAGACGAAGGGTCCCCAAGGCTACTTCCGGCGAGACTCCCATGGCAGCAAGCACATGGGAGACCTTAATTGCCCTGTCGTGGCAGGCCGAACCGGTAGAGGCCATAATCTCCGGGGCCTGTGCCAGGATTTCCGCTCCATTCTTGCCGATAAGACTGACGCTCAGGGTGTTGGGAATTGTATCTTCAGGATCACAGTGCCTGATTATGGGATGGCCCAGTCCGGACAGTTCTGCATAGAGCTTCTCCCTGAGACCTGTTTCCCTTTCCGCCTCGGCCTCAATGTCCCGGGCAACAAAATCACAGGCAGCTCCCAGTCCGACCGCCAGGGGAACCGGCTCAGTGCCGGGCCGAAGACCCTGCTCCTGGCCTGCACCGAACATGAGCTGACCAAGGGGTGCGCCTTTTCTGCAATAGAGGGCGCCTATTCCTTTTGGCGCATAGAGCTTGTGTCCTGCAATACTCAGGTAGTCTACCCCAAGATTTTTGACATCCACAGGGATCTTGCCAACGGCCTGGGCCGCGTCTGTGTGGACCAGCACTCCACGCTCCCGGACCAGTTGCGAAATCGCAGCTACCGGCTGAATAGCTCCGGTCTCATTATTTGCCAGCATCACTGAGACCAGCACTGTATCAGGGCGTAAGGCCCTTTCAACTTCCATGGGATCTGCAACGCCCTGGCTGTTTACCTTTATAAAGGACACGTTCCACCCCTGTTCAAGCAAATGCAGGCAGGGATTCATAAGGGATGGGTGTTCTATGCGGGTGGTGATGATGTGTCGCCCTTTGCCGGACATGGCCTGGCATACGCCTGTTATAGTTAAATTGTTGGACTCTGTGCCTCCGCTGGTGAAGAGGATTTCAGTAGGATCCGCGTTGAGCAGCGATGCCACTTGGGCCCTGGCGTATTCCAGGGTCCTCTTGGCCATTTGGCCGAACCTGTGTCCGCTGCTGGGATTGCCCCATTTTTCTTTCAGTGCGGAATTTACTTCCTCCTGCACCGGCTTTGCAACCGGTGTGGTCGCATTGTAATCAAGATATATTTCAGACATTTCTGGGGGGAAAACTCCTTTTTTTGCCATGGTTTTTGTAATTTTTTCTGTTATTAATTCATTTTCAGGATTTTGGATGGTAAAATCGGTGAAGAAGCAGTCAACTATAACAGAGCGTGTTCAGAGCAACAATACGCTGAAGTGATTGAATGAGCTCACAGGTCATTAATAATTATTCATTCCCTGCCTGAATGGTTACATTGAATGAGCAAATACGGTAAACAGGAATTCTTGTGTCCAAAATACATATCCTTCCTCCACATATAGCCAATCAAATCGCAGCAGGAGAGGTAGTGGAAAGGCCTGCTTCGATAGTGAAGGAGCTCCTTGAAAATTCTATAGACGCAGGGGCCGGACGGATCCGTGTAGAGCTGGAAGATGGTGGTAAACACCTCATCAGGGTTACAGACGATGGTGTCGGCTTAGAGAAAGAAGACATCAATCTGGCTGTTGAACGCCACGCAACCAGCAAAATCAGGGATGAAGCCGATTTGGCTGTTATACGTACCATGGGTTTCAGGGGTGAGGCCCTTTCCAGCATAGGCGCTGTTTCCAGGCTGTCCATCACTTCCAGGCCTTCTGACAATATCGAAGGGTGGCGGGTGAGGATGGACTTCGGCAGAGACAAGAAGACCATGGCCGTAGGATG
>WTCF01000118.1 GCA_013138705.1 Deltaproteobacteria bacterium | reverse complement strand
AAACCCAATCTGCGGCGTTGCTTCAATTTTCCAGTCACTGCGACGTACGATAAGTACGTCTCATGCCTGGAAAATTTCGCGCCTTGCATCTCGGGCTTTTTGAGCGGAATCATGTTTCAGACTTTTTGTAGTGTAATCATATCTGAAAATCTATAGTACTTGCAGTGAAATCATGAATGAGACATAAATGACCACTTCAGCACTTCAGAACCAAGTCTGCCGTGAATGGACGGAAAAGCTTCTGACTATGACCAAGGAAATGAGGAGGCGTGATCTTTCTCTCCATCTTGGATCAGAGCAGACATGGAATGACCCCCCTGGTCCCATGGACTTGGCGGACGTTGAGGAAATAAAACACGCCTTTGGTACTGCGGGATTTGCCGGCCGGGTTTACTACCAGGCAGTTGATTATTTTATCCGGTCAAAGGTAGAGCCGTTTCAGGCTGTACTGAATACATGGATGCGGGGAGCCAAGGCCAATGCGAATGCCGGGAAGGTCCCGTTTTCCGAAGTAATCACATGGTGCCAGGAAACCGGTGATAACCAGGCCAGGAGTGCACTAACCAAGGAAGTGCGCTCTATTTGCGCCTTTCTGGCCCCTTTCAGTTATGCCTCGTGGAAGGCCCTTTTAAATGTGCTGGAGCACGACCTTGGTTATCCTGAATATATAGCCTTTTGCGAAGAAAAAAGGGACATCTCGCTGACAGAGTCAGGTTCTCATGCCCAGGACTTTCTCAGTGAAACCAGAGAGACATACAGAGGTCTTGTTGAGCCTTGGCTAAACACGGTTACCGGCCTGTCCCTGAAGGACGCCTCCCGTTTTGATGCCATTTACCTCTTGGGGCTTCGTTATCTGGACCACCTCTTTCCACAGGAAATCAGCATAGACGGGATCATGAGCTTTTTCTGCAAATGGGGAATGGACCTTGTTGGGAATCCGGCGCTCCATATCCATTCGGAAGGCATACCTGGAAGGCAGTCTTACTGTATCCCTGTGGATATACCAGGAGAGGTGCACGTCATTGTAGGACCCCTTCAGGGATGGTTGGATATGGAATCACTTTTCCACGAGTTGGGTCATGCCCTGAGCTTCATCTACACAGACCCGGCGCTACCTCCTGAAGAAAAGGACTTTTTTCAGTCATGTGCCCTATCAGAGGCCTTTGCCTTTCTTTTTCAGAGGATGTGTATGTCCAGGGAGTTTCTTCAGGAAATCCTGGGGCTGTCTGCTGAAAATGCTCAGACCGTCTCGCGTGCCCAGGCCCTGAAATTGCTCACCTTGACCCGCCGTTACGCTGCAAAACTGGTTATTGAGGTGGAGAACTTCCGCCTTGGGCGGTTGAAAAAGGGGCAGTCCTTTTACTCGGAAGTGATGGGAAGGGAGACCTGCTTTTACTATGATCCGGAGACCTATCTCTTTGATCTCATGCCTGACTTTTACTCCCTGGACTACTTCCAGGCCTTTATGGGAGCTGCCTGTCTTTGGGAATACCTGAACGACGCCATAGGCGAGGATTGGATTCTGAATCCTGAGACCGGCAGCATCCTCCGTCGCTGGTGGCATAATGGAAACCGGCTTGATCTCACCGCCTTCCTTCAAGAGACCCTGGACCGGCCCTTGGAGTCCGGGCCATTTATAAAGGTAAACCAATATGACCTCCAAAGTTGACTTGCTGGAGCTTGATCGCAGATACGTCTGGCACCCATATACACAGATGAAGGATTTTGAGAAGGAAAATCCCCTGTTTGTGGATCGAGCTGATGGGGTGTTTTTATTTGATGCCCAAGGACGACGCTACTATGACACCATATCCTCATGGTGGTGCATACTCCACGGTCACAATCATCCCAGGATCAAGACGGCTGTCAGGGATCAGATGGACAGACTGGAACACGTGCACTTTGCAAGCACTACCCATGAGGGGGCCATCCGTCTGGCAGAAAAACTTGTTGCCTTGACCCCGGATGGACTGAGCAGGGTTTTTTATTCAGACAACGGTTCCACTGCCTGTGAGGTGGCAATAAAGATGTCCTTTCAGTACTGGAAGCATATGGGCGAGACCGGGAGGGAAGGCTTCGTATCCATTGAAAAGGGATATCACGGGGATACTATCGGTGCCATGAGCCTGGGCGGAGTCCCCAATTTCAGGGGCCCTTTTGATGCCCTTACCTTTGATTCCTACAGGATACCATCCCCGTATTGTTATCGCTGTCCATATGGTAACCGACCACCAGGTCAATCACCAAATCACCAAATCACCAAATCACCAAATTGCTATCTTGAATGTCTGGGTCCGCTTGAGAAATTGCTTGCTGATAAGGGCAATGAAATAGCAGGAATCATACTTGAGCCTCTGCTTCAGGCAGCGGGCGGGATGATAGTATATCCTGTGGAATACCTGAAAAGGCTGGCAGAGCTTGTCTCTCACCACCGGGTCCACCTGATCCTGGACGAAGTTGCCACGGGCTTTGGGCGGACCGGGTGCATGTTCGCCCTTGAACACGCCGGTGTAAGCCCTGATTTTCTATGTCTTTCAAAGGGGCTGACTGCCGGATATATCCCTATGGCAGCCACCATAACCACTGACGACGTATATAATGCCTTTTATGCCGACTACAAAGAGGACAGGACATTCTTTCATGGCCATACCTTCACGGGTAATCCCCTGGCATCTGCGGCAGCCCTGGCTTCTCTGGAGATATTTGAGCAAGAGAATGTGCTTAATGGGTTGCAGGATAAAATCAGTGCCCTCCAGTCCGGCATAAAAAAGTTTGGAGAGCTGCCTTGGGTGGGAGACGTCAGGGGGATCGGTATGGTGGCCGCTCTCGAACTAGTCATGGACCGGAAGACCAGGACAGCATTTCCATCTGAGAAAAGGGTAGGGTGGATGATTTACAAAGAGGGATTAAAAAAAGGACTGATTCTCCGACCATTAGGCGACATAGTTTATCTTTTCCTTCCTCTTTCTGTAACTATAGATCAGATAGAAGATATCCTCGATCGGAGTTTTGAGGTTATTTCTGGATTAGGAAATAATGTACAGCATTGATAAAATCAATGATTTGTTAAAGCTTCCGTTGTCTGAGCTGATGACCTTGGCCCGTGATGCAAAGCTGAGGGAGAGGGGTGACAGCTTTTCTCTGTGCACCATAATGAACGTAAAGTCCGGAAGGTGCATTGAGGACTGTGCATTTTGTGCCCAGTCCTCCAGATACAGAACAGGGAGTCCTGTTTTTCCCCTCAAATCGACAGATGAAATTCTGGAAGCGGCAGCAAAAGCCAAGGATGAAGGTGCTGCCAGATTCAGCCTTGTGACCAGCGGCCGGGGTCTTTCCAGGTCTGAAGTGGATGAGCTGGCAACAGGAATAGAACAAATAAGGACCGGTGTGGAAATAAGTGTTTGCGCATCATTTGGCATTTTGGACTCTGAGGCGCTTGAAACTCTGAAGTCAGCCGGTCTCAGCCGTTATCATCACAATATTGAGACTTCAGAGGCATTCTTTCCAAAAGTAATCTCCACCCATAGCTTCAAAGATCGTATCTCCACTATCCATACAGCAAAGGATGTGGGACTTGAGGTCTGCTCAGGCGGGATCATAGGCCTTGGGGAGTCTGCTGAGGACAGGGTTTCAATGGCCGTTACCCTGGCCGGCCTTGGGGTGGATTCTGTCCCCTTAAATATTCTGGTCCCGATTCCAGGTACCCCTCTGTTTTCACAGGTCCCACTGTCAGTGGAGGAGATACTGCGAACCATAGCGATATTCAGATTGATTTTTCCTAAAAAAGCCATACGTATTGCAGGGGGGAGAGAATCAGCATTAAAGGATTTCCAGGGCCTTGCTTTTTGGGCAGGGGCGGATGCCATGCTGATAGGCGGATATCTCACTGTAACCGGCCGGGCCTTAGATGTTGATCTCAGGTTGGTCGGAGAGGTAAAAAGGCTGTGGGAAAAGGGCTAGCCTGGCAGAGTGGTGATGAAGATCTACACGGATAGTTCAAAATGCGGAAATACCGAAGTTATCTGAAACCGCGTACAAATTGACTTTTTGTCGGAGGTGAAAAAGTTCCAATGCTCAATCAATATAGCAAGATACTTGTGACCGGAGGTTCAGGCTTCATAGGCAGGCACCTTGTCAATGCTCTCTTATCTTTAGACAAGAAAGTGGTCGTATTAGATAACCTCTCCACTGCGTTAAATAATACAATCCCACAAGGTG
>WTCF01000108.1 GCA_013138705.1 Deltaproteobacteria bacterium | reverse complement strand
TGGTCCGCCCAGCAGGATTCGAACCTGCGACCTGCGGATTAGAAGTCCGCTGCTCTATCCAGTTGAGCCATGGGCGGGTTCCAATGATCGATTCGGATTCGTGTATAATCTCTTACTATGTCCTTGTAAAGTGACTTTCCTCGTAACCGTTCAGGTTTTCGGTGAACCTTGAACCTCTGAATCCTGAACCCATGAACCTCTGAACCTCTGAACGGTTACAGATGTTTCAATACCATTGACAGCCGATTTACCTGGATCTGCAATTCATCTAGTCCTGCATTATTGTGGGCTACATAATCAGACCTTTTGGCCTTTACTTCCTGAGGAATCTGAGTGGCTATCCACCTGGAGGCCATGTCAATGGACATCTGTTGACGTTCTGCCAGTCGTTGGATACAGATCGGTTCTGGTGCCACAACTGAAACTACGTAGTCAAAAAGGTCTTGCCAACCAGCCTCAAAAAGTAAAGGTATTTCTACTATTACGACATTGTTTCCTGAAGCGGCCAGTTGTTGAAGTATCTGATCCATTCGTTTAAAAACATGGGGATGAATAATATTTTCTACAAGCCGCCTGGTACCAGCATCGGTCAATATCATTTCAAGCATTCGGTGTCTGTCAAGGGTCTTGTCGTCCCTTAGAATCTCTGCTCCAAAGGTCTTGACAAGTTCCTCCAGGGCTGGTTTCCCAGGCTCCACAACCTCTTTGGCAAGCCTGTCTGTATCAATGACTGGGAAATTCTGCTCTGATAGCATCCTTCCCACAGTGCTTTTCCCCGAGGCTATCCCCCCGGTAAGACCAATAACTTTGGCAGGCCAGTTAGAGGATCTTTTGCAAAAATTACCTTTTTTGGATAATATGTTTGGATACAATGGTATCGAAACCATGTCACAAGCTCATTACAGGAGAAATAGATGAAAGTCGATAGAGACACAGTTGTCACTGTCAATTATACAGTAACTGTAAAAGATGGTGAAACACCAGAGGATCTTAACAGACCCTTTAACTGCCGGTTTCTGTATGGCAGAGATCGTATTTTACCCGCCCTTGAGAATGCATTGATCGGCCACGAACAGGAGGATGAGATCCAAATAACCATACCGCCTGAGCAGGCCTTTGGTCCCTATGACCCGCACCTGATTAAAAAGGTACTCATTTCTGATCTTAATCATTCCGGACAGTTGAAGGAAGGGGAATATTATGAAGAGTTCGGTTCAAATGGCAAGTCAATTAGGTTCTATCTGAAAGAACTACACGGAGATTACGTGTTAGCAGACTTCAATCACCCGTCAGCCGGGAAGTCTTTAGTTCTTAATGGCACTATTTCACAGGTAAAGGCCGCATCCATGCTGGATATCATGGCCGCCATGAATGCATGTGCAGAAGGCGGGTGAAATCCTTGAGAGTCAGGGCCAGGTAGGCCCTTTCATATAAATATAAAGTTTGTATTTTTTTCTGTATTAAGGGCCGGGTAAAAAATAAATTGGTAGAATTTGCGCCCGGATTTGCCATAGATTTAGTCGATCTGATTGAGCAAAACCGCAGGCATAGCAGTGTTATGTTGAGGATTTTGCGATTGAGGATCGATTAAAGATGTGGTGAAGATGGGATGTAAAAATGCCAAGTTATTTTTTACCAGGCCCTAAACCTTCTATTAACCCGGAAATCGCCGCCCCATGCACTTTTCCCGTTCAGAATGCAGCTTGAAATACCTAATTCAGACCTCGTAAACAAGGCTGTTAATAGGCGAAGTAACATATTGATTATACAAATTATGTGCTCAAAATTGGACACTCAGTCTGGGTTAAAGAGGTTCAAGTAGGGTGGGCATTGCCCACCGACAAGATTGAATGGTTTATTTTTGGTGGGCGGTGCCCACCCTACAACTTTGAACCTGGAACATTGAACCTTTGAACCTGACTCATGATTAGAATCGCAGCTATTTGTCCAAAATTTAGCACCTAATTGACTATACGTTTACGAGGTCTGTAATTATGGTCTGGATAAAGAAATGACAAGTCTTCGCCTGGTTATGTAAAAGGCTTTAGAGACGATTTTCTCAGATTGGAATAGTGGGATTAGGGGAATTCCCCTGGCAAACCGAAAAGGGCGTAAGAACTTTTGTTTGATAGTTGATGAAGGCTTATGCATGGCCAAGATACTACTGGTACAAACCTTTTTTATTCGCAAGGAAATTATGGAAATTAAGGACGTTTCAATGAGTGGAAAGCCAAGTTATGAAGAATTGGAACAAAGGGTCAAGGAGTTGGAACGGGAAGCTGGTAATCGCAAGCGTGCGCAGGATGCCTTGCGCGAGAGCGAGGCCAGTTATCGCCTGCTTTTCTCTGCCGAACCTGATGCTATCATAATCGTGGACGCCCGGACGAAACGGATCGTTGATGCCAACGCAGCGGCCTTGGTGCTCTATGAATACAGTCGTGATGAGTTCTTGCGCCTCAGGGCCATAGAGATTTCGGCCGAGCCGGAAAAGTCAATCGCGCACATCCAAGAAGTGGCGTCCGGGATGCCTGCCGTTGCGTCGCCCGGCCCTGTCCAGCGTCTTCATAAGAAGAAAGACGGTACGATCTTCCCGGTGGAGATCTCTTCCGGGGTGTTACTGCTCCAGGATCGCAGGATGCTCTGTGCCATCATCCGGGACATCACAGAGCGCAAGCGGGCAGAGGAAGCAATACACGAAAGTGAGGAGAAATACCGCAGCCTTTTCGACGAATCCATTGATGCAATCTACATTACGAGCCGGGAGGGTAAATTCCTTGACGCTAACCAAGCCGCCCTAGAACTTTTCGGTTATGCCAGGGAGGAGCTGATAAACAATATCAATATTCGAAAACTATACATTCATCCTGGCGATAGAGACAAATTTCAGCAAGAAATAGAGGGAAAAGGATCCGTTAGAAATTATCCTATAGAGTTTTGCAAAAAGAATGGAACAGGGATGAACTGTCTCCTTACGTCTACTTTGCGGGTTTCCAGTGATGGCGATATTCTCGGATACCAGGGTATCATTCGTGATGTCACGGAGCGAGAGCTGGCGGAAGAAGCGCTCAGGGAAAGCGAAAAAAAGTACAGTACTCTGGTCGAAAACTCTCTGACCGGCATATATATCGACCAAGACGAGAAGATCGTGTTTGCCAATAACAGGTTTGCTGAGATTTACAGGTACCCAAAAGGACAATTGATAGGTATTGAGACCTGGAGGCTGGTCCACCCTGAGGACAGATCCCTGACCAAACAAATGAGGGCCAGAAGGCTAAGCGGAGAAGATGCACAATCGGAATACGAGGCGCGGGGCCTGACAAAGGATGGCGAAACCATTTGGATTACAAGAAGGAACGTTCGTATAGAGTACAAGGGAAGGTCTGCTATACTGGGTAACGTCGTAGATATCACAGAACAAAAGCGGGCAGAGGCAGAACTTAGAAAAACAAATGAGGAGCTTAAGAACTTTGTCGATGTTGTCTCCCACGACCTGAAAACTCCAGTCATTGCCATCCATGGATTTGCTTCTCGGCTGCTCAAGAACTATCAGGAAAAATTGGGGGACAAGGGCAGCCGGCAACTCGAGCAGATCATGGCCGGTGCCCTCCGAATGGAGCTGTTGGTCTCTGACCTCCTGACGTTGTCAAGGATTGGTCGGATAGTCCCTACCTTTGAGCATGTCGCCTCGCGTGAAATAGTAAGAAATGTAATCTCAGGTATCCAAGATAGGATCAAGGAAAAGGGGATAGAGGTTGTTGTCGCCGATAATCTTCCGACCATTTTCTGTGATGGAGAACGGATCTATCAAGTCTTCGAGAACCTGCTGGTAAATGCCACCAAGTTTACAGCGGATGTTAAGAAGCCTAAGATCAAGATTGGTTACGAAGATGGGGGAGATCTCCATCTGTTCTATATAAGGGATAATGGGATCGGGATTGATCCCGAACATCACCTGAGAATCTTCAAGATGTTCCATCGGTTAAGGCTAAAGGAAGACAAGGAGGGAACAGGTTTAGGGCTTGCAATTGTTGATAGGATAGTAAAGAACCATGGTGGAAAGGTCTGGGTAGAGTCGGAAAAGGACAAGGGGGCAACATTTTATTTTACCGTACCTAAGAGGTCCTGACTGCTATAGACTCAGACCTCTTCCAAAAGTGATGACCAGAGATTTCCAATCCGGTAGCCGGAGGTCTATGACCTCTCACCAGGCTGCTGCCCAAACAACAAAAGTAAGGGCCTCAACGGAATCGAAAATCAAGCGAAATATTCTAGAAACGACCGATCGATCTTCGTAAGACCCAGTGTCATTCAGAAGAGCAGAAGGGGGCTGAAGAGTGGAAATGTCGAGTACAAGCTGGTATAGTATGGAGCTATAAGAAGGGAATGGGGGTTTGGTGGGGGGTCTAGAAACTTACTGGTAGGCAGGAAAATCATCCTGTCTCATGGGTGATGGAGACATAAGCAGGCCGATGAAAGATAGCTTCGTAGAACACCTTAACGAGAAAGTCATGTTGGGAGATGGCGCCTTTGGGACCTATCTCTTTGAAAAAGGTATAGACCTCGCAAAGAATACTGATTTGCTTAACATCAGCGATCCGGACCTGGTCTATTCCATTCATGAGGAATACATTCGGGCCGGAAGCGAACTCATTGAGACCAATACATTTGGGGCCAATCGTTTCAAAATGCTCAGGGTCGGCCGGGAACACAGGGTTCGGGAAATTAACCTGAAGGGGGCTGAGCTGGCATGCCGGGCAGCAGGGCATGATATCTTTGTGGCCGGATCCATCGGCCCGACTGGCGTAAATTTTCCACTTGAGAGTGGTGAGGTTGAATCCGGCACAGTGCAGGAGGCCTTTGTTGAACAGATGACTGCCTTGCTGGAAGGCGGGGTGGATCTGTTCATTCTCGAAACCTTTACCTACCTGGACGAGCTGCTTTTGGCCATTGAAACGGCCAGGAAAATTGTACCCGAAATCCCGATTGTGGCCCAGATGGTCTACCCGTTCCACGGGCGGACAGCCATCGGCCTGGACGCCTTGGATTGTGGCAGGGCGGCAGCCGCTGCGGGGGCCACAGTCGTTGGTACCAATTGCGGACGGGGAGTCAAGGCCATGCTCTCGGCAGTTGAGCGGCTGTCTCCCCTTAAGGATGAAGTCTTCCTTTCGGCGTTTCCCAATGCCGGACTACCTGAGGTCGTGGAACACCGCATGGTGTATTCGACACCGCCGGCCTATATGGCCGAAAAGGTAGCCGAAATGGTAAAGTTCGGAGTCCGGTTGATTGGCGGATGCTGCGGTACTACACCGGCCCATATTCATGAATTCAGAAAGCACCTCCACATCAAGAGACACAAGGCCATACGGGTTGTAACCAGCGTGGAGAAATCCTCTGATTTGCCCGAAGACAGAAAGGACTTTATTGGCAGGGGCGGAATGATCGAAAGCCTGAGATCCGACCGCATCCCT
>WTCF01000027.1 GCA_013138705.1 Deltaproteobacteria bacterium | reverse complement strand
TACTGACTTTATTGCAATATACGCCACACAGAAGGGGAGAATAGGCGCCGGCACAAGGACAATTTGTAAAAGGACAGGTACGCTCTTTTTGACCGTCTATCCAGAAAGTGGCATGTTTACAAAAGCTGTAAACGTTTCCGGGAAGGATGGGCTCAAAGTCTTGACAAATCTCTTCAGATGATTCTTGGATTTGACAGTAAAAAGCAAGGGCCGTATTCAGTTCTCCCTTACTAACATCATCGATCACTTCCCTTGCACCTCAAACTTTAAGTATTAGGCTCGCAACGTATTTGCAATAAATGCCCTTTTCGTAGATAACATGCAAAAATCATTCCGGGCACTCAATCATTAATAGTGCTGCAAAGCCGCACTTATCTCCTCGCAAAAAAGATATAAAAGAAACAAGTTGCCATTGCAAGGATTTTTTCTTTACATTATGGAAAACTTTTTCAACGGATCCTTCCTGGTTTTTATAGCTGATTTGAGCTTTTTGGAGTAAGAGTTCCTAAACATTAGATAAGGTAAATATTAATTCTGTTACAATTTAATAAAACCTGTTCAACTATTTAGTAATAACAACGTGATACTGAAAAACATGAATGACAAGATAGGTCGCAATGATCCGTGCCCTTGCGGAAGCGGGCTGAAATATAAAAAATGTTGTCTTCTCAAGAAGGGCTCAAAACACAGTGATCTCAAAAATCTATATTTACAGAAATTCAGAATTCGACTCAAGGAAAAGGAGGATATCGAAGGCATCAGGAAGGCTGGACAGTTAGTCCTGGAGCTCCTGCGATTGGTGAAGGATGAGATTCGGCCGGGAATAACCACCGATGATATTAACACCCTGGTTCATGAATTCACCATTAAAAATAATGCCATCTCAGCGCCTCTGAATTACAGGGGTTTTCCCAAAAGCGTTTGTGTTTCTGTAAATGAAGTTGTCTGTCACGGAATCCCTGGCAAACGGGTCTTAAGAGACGGGGATATTGTGAATGTGGACATAACTCCCATCTTGAATGGATATTATGCCGATGCAAACCGGACTTTTTTCGTAGGCTCGCCCAGTTCCGAGGCCCGGAAAATTGTCAGGGTTGCCCGCGAGAGTCTAAAGGCCGGCATGTCCATGGTTCGTCCTGGGAATACAATAGGAGATATTGGATGGGCCATACAGAAATATGCTGAAGGGGAAGGGTGCTCAGTGGTCAGAGAATTTGTTGGTCATGGTGTTGGGTTTGAATTCCATGAACCTCCAGAGGTCCCCCATTATGGCCTAAAAGGGAAGGGTATAGGCCTCGTTCCCGGCATGGTCTTTACAATTGAACCCATGATAAATCTGGGAAGAAAAAATATTCTGATATTGGAAGATAAGTGGACAGTAGTAACCGAGGATGGTTCGCTTTCTGCTCAATTTGAACAAACACTTGCTGTTACTGAAAATGGTTATGAGAGCTTAACACCTTTTGATCTGTGAACCAAACCCGCGATTGTCACCAGAAGTAACCCGGCTCAATTGACAAATCTAGCTCATAGCTGGTAGCCATGAACTCTGAGCTACCAGCCACGAACTAATCTGTGAATAATTTTGAATACAAGAAACTCGAAGTTAAGAAATGATCTCTTGTTTGGAAATTATTACATGTAAAGGCCCTAAGTAGATCTGTTGTCCTAAAAAGAACTCTTTCAAAAAAATTCCTGTATTTACATGGTCGTTCGAATGCTCTTGCCTGCAAGAGGATTGTAGAGCTTGGTTATTGCAACCTTCATAACATCCAAAGTACCCATGTCTCCAATAATACCCATCAAGGTATTTTCTGCATCTTCAGGAAGTACACAGGCATCCGAAGAGTCGAATGCTAAGTCGGTGAAGCCCTTACAGAGTTTCTTTTTGTCTTTCTTGGTCATTCCCACCTGAATTACCTTTTTGCCGTCAATTTCCTGAACTTGATCAGCCAATCCGGCAGCTTCAATCTTTTTAAGTTTTTCATCATCCATCAAGACATTGATGTAGAAATCAGCCATAAATAACCTCCTGTTAATAAATTACTTGGGATATAATTTTTGGGCAGAAAACATATAATATGTTTTCTGCCCAAAGTACACGAATTCTTAATTTTCCTTCAAAAAATGACTTACACACAGCGAATTTTTATATCATGACACTTGTTTTGTGTCAAGAAGCTTGCCTGTTTTTGGGTATTACAAGAAGCTCCAATGGCTGGAACAACTGAGACATTTTCAATGAACAATGTCGGCTGTCAGCCTCGGATTCATGGCTTGAAATTTGAAAATAGAAATTTGGGAGAGATGAAACGAATTTACGAGTTGGATGTTTACAAATTTCAACGTTCCGCGAACGCTTACATCTAGACTTTATGCTGTTTGATTGCAATCTCATAGAAATCCGCACCCATTATATCGTTGATCACAATGGCCGGAAAGTCCTTAACCTTCATCCGGTGCAGGGCCTCAGGACCCAGCTCGGGAAATGCAATTAGCTCGCAGGACTCTATGCAGTTCGCCAGATAGGCCCCTGCACCCCCAATTGTCGCAAAATATACTGCCCCGTGTTCTTTCATGGCGGCCTTCACCTCCGGCGAACGCCTTCCCTTTCCCATTGTGGCAAGCACGCCTTCAGCCAAAATGCGGGGTGTATAGGCATCCATTCGGTAGCTGGTGGTGGGCCCTGCGGAACCCACTGGCCTTCCCGGCGGGGCTGGAGAGGGACCCACATAGTATATTAACTGCCCACTTAGATCTACAGGCAATGGATCGCCCCTGTCTAACATTTCCACCAATCGACGATGGGTCTGGTCCCGCCCCGTATAAACAACACCGTTGAGCAATACCCAATCACCAGCCCGCAGATCCCGTATAGCCGATTTTGACAGTGGGAGCTCGATCCGAACAGCTCCTTGCGCTAGAGGCATGGGACGTTTAGCAGGAGAAAGGGGGGAAATAACCCCTGACCCTTGACTCATAACCCATGACCCATCTCTCCACTTTGCAGTGCAATGCCTGGCAGCATGACACTGGAGGTTTATTGCTACAGGGAGGCTTGCTATATGACAGGGATAGACCTCCACGGCCACACCAAGTGATGTAACAGACCCGCCAAGTCCCAGAGGACCAATCCCCAGACCATTTATTCGGACAAAGATCCGGTCCTCCAGCTCTGCCAAATCATCCCTTGGATTTCTCGAGCCCACAGGTCTCAACAGGGCCTTTTTGGCAAGCAGCGCCGCCTTTTCCATGGTGCCGCCAATGCCTATGCCTATTATCCCGGGAGGACAGGGGTTCGGTCCAGCCTTTAGCACCTGATTTGCTACCACCCTCACAATGCCATCCTCGCCTGCCGAAGGCGGGAGCATCACCATGGCACTCATGTTTTCGCTTCCGCAGCCCTTTGGTAATACAGAAATTTCCAGGCTGTCACCAGCCGCCGGCTCAACATGGACAACCGCAGGAGTGTTATCCCCTGTGTTTTTCCTGGTAATGGGATCGCAAACAGAGCATCTCAGCCAGCCTTCTGCTGTACCCAAGGCAATCCCCTCATTTATGGCCCTGACCAGATCGCCCTCAATTTTAAGCTCCTGACCTATTTGCACAAACACAACATCAATACCTGTATCCTGACATATCGGAAGACCGGTCTGCCTGGCAAGACCTGCATTTTCTACTATAATATCAAGCATCAGCCTGCCGTTCTGTGACCACTCCTTCTCCCTTGCAGCCAGGAGAGCTGTCTCGACATCCTGTGGCAGTTCACGGTTTGCAGTCTGTACCAGCCTGCTTACCATTGAAGTGATTGTATCTTCAGTTAAATTCATAACAAAAATTACGAAAAACCGGCCAACCTCAAGGCATTGTCCACCATTTCCCATGGATCGTGTCCCAGGACTCGAATTATCGGCTCTTTACCTATATCTCCTGCATCGTGTATGATATCCGGCACCATACCGGTCCATTCAATGGCCCTTCTTACCCCCATACCAGGGTAGAACCCTCCAGCGGCCCTTTCTGACAGATGCTATTTTTTGTCCAAAATCTCCCTGATTTTTCCGGACAGCTCTTTCATATTAAAGGGCTTTTGAATAAAACCATCACAGCCGAACTCCATGATCTCGGCAGCCCGGCCATCTATGCTGTAGCCACTTGCAAGAAGGGCTTTGACTTTAGGATTGTTCTTTTTCATTCTGTTATAAGCCTCGCCACCGCTCATCTCCGGCATGATCATGTCAACAATAACCAGATCAACCTTGTCCTTGTGTTTCCTATAAACTTCTACGGCTTCTTTGCCGCTTCCGGCCAGCAATACATTGTAGCCCATTTTTCTGAGCATATCCTTGCCAACATTAAGAATCATATCCTCATCATCAACAAGAAGAACAGTCTCTGTACCCTTTAAGATATTGTCTTCCAGTTTCTTTTCTTTTTTTGTGACCTGCTTTTTTGAAGCCGGCAGGTGGACATCAAAGGTGGTTCCCTTACCCTTTTCACTGTCAATATTGATGATGCCACCATGATTCTTGATGATCCCATGAGCAAAAGCAAGACCTAAACCTGTGCCGCGGCCCATCTCTTTGGTGGTAAAAAACGGGTCAAATATCCTTTGCTGGATAGCCTCGTCCATACCAATGCCAGTGTCGGTCACAGAGATCTTCACATAATTGCCAGGCTTTACACCAAAAGGGTTGGTATGGTTATGGTCAAGCACAGCGTTGATTGTTTCAATATAGAGGTTTCCACCACCCGGCATGGCGTGCCAGGCGTTGATATAGAGGTTTAACAACACCTGATCAATTTGACCCCGATCCACTTCGACCGGCCAGATGTCTTTCTGATATTTGCTATGAATCGTTATCTCCTTTTTGGTGCGAGCAAACATCTCGCAACCCTTATTAATTAGCTCGTTTAGATCAGTCGGTTTGACATCGTATTTGCCGCCCCTGGCAAAACCTAAAAGTTGTTTGGTAAGATTTGTTCCAGTTTGGACCATATTTTGTGTCCCCTTGAGACGTTCAAAATGGGGATGATCGGGATCAGTATCCAGCAACATCAGGGAAGCGTGCCCCTGAATACCCATGAGCACATTATTGAAGTCATGGGCAATGCCACCAGCCAGCGTGCCAATAGACTCCATCTTCTGGGCTTGTTGGAATCGGGCCTCAAGTTTCTTTCTTTCTTCCTCTGCCCGTTTGTGTTCTGAGGCGTTGGTAAAAATTTCTGCCATTAATTGGAGCAGCGTGATGCTCTCCTCGGACCATGTTTTTTCAACTCGCACCGAATCGAACCCGAGAAATCCTATGAGGGAACCGCCATAGACCATAGGAACGACAACAAGGGATTGGATGTCTTGTGATTGGAGGATTTCTTTTTCGGCGTTTGCTTCGGGTGGAAGAGCGCTGACACAGGGGATATGAATATTCTCGAACTGATTAAGTTTATCCATCCACCACGGCATGACGTCAGTTGACAGGCCCTTTAGGTTGTCTATTTGTGGTTCAATCCCTTCTGCACACCACTCGTGTGTATTGTCCATCTTTGTCCCGTTGTCGTAAAACAAAAAAACATAACTCCGGTCAACTCCGGAAAAGACCCCTATCGTTTCCAAGGCGCGGTTGACCCCATGGTCAATGTTGTCAGGTACCGAGTTGAGAAAGCTTGTTGATACATTGGCAACTAGCCGTTCAAGTTCCAGTTGAGACTTTAGCGCCTCCTGTGCCCGTACACGGTCAGTAACGTCAATTGTCTGGAAAACAATGCCCTTAAATTTCCCTTCCGCATTTCTGAGCGGCTCCCAGGAACTCGAAGCATACAGCAATTCTCCATTCTTTTTGACTGCTTTGTATTCGAAGTTTTTGTATCCCACACCCTTGCTGAATGTGCGATCATAGAGATGATTCGCCCTTGGCGTATCATCCTCATGCACCCACCATATCGGTTCAGCCTGTAGCTCTTCTTGAGTATAGCCAAAAATCTCTTCACAGTTAGGACTGACATATATATTATTACCTTTTGTATCACAGATTATGAGTAAACTGGGCGCGGTCTCAACAATAGTTTTGAACAGTTCTTCTGATTTCCGTGTTGCCTCCCCGGCTCTCCTGTGCTCAAGGATTTCCTTTTCTAATTCCTTTACTCTTTGTTCCAGTTCTTCATATGTTGATTTCTTGGCCATAAAAAAAACCTCCTGTCCTGAGTTTCCTACTTAAGCTTATGGATAAAGATTGCTGCGAGAACAACATATTGTTTTTTAAGGAATTGTTTTGAGAATTGTGGGACTATAATATGAAATTCAGTGCATACACTGAAAAAGACTCTATCTTCGTGTTTTTAAAGAATAAAACATACATTACAGAAAACAAACGGGGAAGTCAAGCCAGTGTTCCTAAAATAAATAGGGTGTCACGTAGCAAACCAGAGCACATTACATGCGACGATTTTATAGAGATCAAAGAAGGTATCAAAGCCCAAAGCATATGCCAGGGAGACGAGATTTTTCTGCACCGCGTAAGCGATGGCAAGATGGAAAAGGGAAAGGCTATGGTCACCAAGGCCAGAGATCGAATATTTTAACTGGTTGATATCAAAGCACTTTTGCAACTAGTGGTGGTAAACCTTGGTTAACGGCGTGCTTTTTTCAAATGCAATCTCAAGGCCTTGTCCACCACCTCCAATGGCTCGTGTCCCAGGACTCGAATAATCGGCTCTTTTCCTATATCTCCTGCATCATGTATGATATCCGGCACCACACCGGCCCCTTCAATGGCCCTCTTTACGCCCCATACCAGTGTAGAACCTTCCTTGAATTTTACCTCCTCTGGTTCGTCCTTTCTGGAGAACTCAGCCACTGAGTAACCAAGGTCCTGTGCCCGCTTAAGATACCCAAGATCATAACGGATATTCATGGCAGACCTGTATCCACGATCATGGCCCATTGCGGTCAATATTATCCTGGCCACATGGCTTGAGACCCCGTATGCAGGACCCCTTATCCTTGCCACACCTTCTCCCAGGGCCACAATTCTCCCCGGAAAAGCAGCTACATCCTGCACAGAGCTTGCCCACGGAAGGGCATAGCCAAGATTCATTTGAACCTCTGGAACCAAAGAGCGACACGGGAGTGACGAAAGACGCTTCCACGCCTTCTCAAGGGCTTCAATTACGGGATAACGAGCAATATCATCTTCGATTACACTCAAGGGGTTGGTTGGCCCTATACCCTTGCCAACAGGCACCGCCCCCCTGATTGCCCGCGTCACAAATTCTTTGGCCTTCTGAGCTGCATTTACTATTCCCTGTCCACGAGCCAGAAACACCAACAGTGCGGCAGAAAAAGTGCAGCCGGTTCCATGGGTGTGTCGTGTGGGAATGTGGGTCCCTGTTATCTCTAAAACCCCTTCTTCATGGGCAAGAACATCCACAGGATCATGGTTACGGAGATGACCTCCTTTCAGAATGACAGAAGGGCAATCTGCAAGCTTGAGGAGATCAACGGCAGCAAGCCGCATATCTTCCAGTGTCTGAATGAGCCGGCCGAGAAGGACTTCAGCCTCTGGAATATTGGGTGTAAACACGTCCGCAAGAGGAAGAAGTCTGGTCCTTAGGACATCCACGGCATCTTGTTCCAGGAGTCGATGCCCGTTTTTGGAGACCATGACAGGATCTACTACCAGAATGGCGTCCTTGCCGGCGTGCCGACCCAGACAATCCGCAACAATCTCCACAATTGCTGCGTTGGCCAGCATACCGGTCTTGATGCCTGTTGGGCGGATGTCTTCAAGTACGGCATCAAGCTGCTTCCCAACAAAATCCGGAGCTACGGGCTCAATAGCATGGACCCCGAGGGTGTTCTGAGCAGTCAGTGCGGTAACAACGCTTGAGCCATAGGACCCAAGAACCGTAAAGACTTTCAGGTCTTGTTGTAGACCGGCGCCACCACCTGAGTCGGAGCCGGCAATGGTAAGAACCGGACCGGGATTCATTTCCTCTCATCGCCCCTTGCCTCCCGGCCTTTTCTCATTGCCCTTTGATAGGTCTTGATTGCGCAATATTCCCCGCACATCGTGCAGGTAGATCCATGGTATTCCCCGCCTTCTTCACGATAGAGGCGGGCCTTTTCAGGGTCTATGGAAAGCTCTATCTGGGTCTTCCAGTCAAGGCGGTGCCTGGCCTCGGCCATCCTTCGATCTTTTTCTATGGCACCGGGGACTTCCTTCACTATGTCAGCCGCATGGGCCGCAATGCGGCAAGCAATCACCCCTTCTTTTACATCTTCCAGTGACGGCAGCTTCAGGTGTTCGGCAGGTGTTACGTAACAGAGAAAGTCAGCCCCGGCTGCTGCTGCAATGGCCCCGCCTATGGCACTCGTAATATGATCGTACCCAGGGGCAATATCAGTCGCCAGGGGACCAAGCACATAAAATGGGGCCCCGTGACAGAGCCTCTTTTCCAAAAGAACGTTGGCCGGTATCTGGTCCATTGACATATGACCAGGCCCTTCAATTATTACCTGTACACCCGCGTCCCATGCCCTCAGTGTGAGTTCACCCAGGACTATCAGCTCATGCACCTGTGCGCCGTCTGTTGCGTCCATCAGGCACCCTGGCCTGAGGCCGTCACCTAAGCTCAATGTGAGTTCGTGCTCCCGAGCTATTGCCAGGATATCATCGAAACGCTCAAAGAGTGGATTTTCTTTCTGGTTGTACATCATCCACTCCAGGATGAAGGAACCTCCCCTGCTAACCACCCCCATTACGCGTTCCCTCAACCGGAGATGCTCCGCAGCCCGGAGAGTCAGACCGCAGTGAATTGTCACGAAGTCAACTCCCTCCTGACCATGTTCCTCAATTACCCTCAACAGGTCGTCTACATCCATTTCGCAAACTGAGCACTTGCGCCGCTCCACGGTCTCAACTGCAGCCTGATAGATGGGAACTGTGCCAAGAGGTACGGGACAGGCATCTCTGATAGCCTGGCGGATCTCCTTTATCGGACCTCCAGTGGAAAGATCCATTATCGTGTGGGCCCCTGCCTCCAGGGCCACCTTGAGCTTTTCCAATTCAGTTTTCAGCTCAGGATGATCCTTTGAAGTGCCTATATTTGCATTAACCTTGGTGGAAATCCCCTTTCCTACTGCCATGGGACGGCTAAGCTCCACATGCCTGTTATGCGGTATTACCACTTCCCCTGCCCCCACGGCTTTAACCAGAATCTGCGGATCCAGACCCTCGTCCAGGGCACAACGCTCAATAAGTTGGGATATTACACCTTGTTTTGCTTGATTTTTTATAGTCATAAGAGAACTCTAATGATGACTCAAAGGGTTTTCAAGATGCTTTTCATGGGTTATTAAGTTAGCCCTGAAGACTAATAATGACTTTATCCTCTTAGA
>WTCF01000096.1 GCA_013138705.1 Deltaproteobacteria bacterium | reverse complement strand
ACTATCTGGTGCCCTTTATGGCTTCACTGTTATCCAACGAACTGGGAAATACAGATGGGGTTGTGAAGTTCATAAGCGAGTGCCGGGCAAGAGACATTCAAATCCTCCCACCGGACATCAACCACAGCAAGGTGGATTTTACAATAGAGGGTGAGAGTATCCGCTTTGGCCTTGCATCCGTAAAAAATGTCGGATCAGGCGCAATAGAGGTCATTGTTCATGAAAGAGAAGACAATGGGCAGTATTCCAGCTTTGAGGACTTCTGCTCCAGAGTTGATCTCAGAAAGGTTAACAAGAGGATGCTTGAAAGTCTTATAAAGTGCGGGGCCTTTGATTCTCTTGGGCACAGACGTTCGCAATTGATTGACGTCCTGGACGCAGCCCTGGATCTTGGCCAATCCAAAAAACAGGAACGGCTTTCAGGCCAGATGTCTCTTTTTGACTTTATGGCCCAGGCAGCTCCTGAGAAGCCACAGGAGTCCGCTCTGATCCTGCCTGATATACCCGAATGGCCTGAGCTTGAATGCCTTGCCAATGAAAAAATATATCTTGGATTCTATATCAGCGGACATCCCCTGGACCCTTACAGGGATGACCTTTCAAGGATGGCCAGTGCGCATACAGGCAATGTTTCCGGGATGATGGATGGGAGCCAGATCGGTCTTGCTGGGATAATTCGGACCAAAAAGGAAATCACCACCAAAAAGGGAGATCGAATGGCCTTTCTGACCCTTGAAGACTTACATGGTTCTATTGAAGTGGTCTGTTTTCCGGAGATATATGCAAAGGCAAAAGAATTGATTGATGATGATATCCCTGTGTGGGTGGCAGGGACCCTCAAAAAGGAAGATGATAAGAAAATCAACAAGATACTTGCTAATTCCTTAGAACCGCTGGATAAAGCCTGTAAACAAAGAGTAAGAGGACTCCTGATCGACCTTCAAGGAGATCGGATAGGACCCCCTGTGCTCAAGCCTTTGCAGGATCTGTTCAGCAAACACCATGGATCATATCCTGTGAAACTGGCTATTACTCTCAAGGAGAGAGGCAGGGTAATTCTAAGCCTCCCTGAGGAATATAATGTGAGCATAAGTCCTGAGCTCACTGGAAGCATGAATGATTTGTTGGGTTATGCCGGATTAAAGGTAGAATATGAACAAGTGAATAATAATTCGATAGAATGATTGAGGGATTGAAGGTGCTTCAATTTGAAAAAAATGAATAGCGAAGGAATAAAGATCGTCTGCCAGAATCGTAAGGCCAGACATCTGTATCACATAGAAAGTACTGTGGAGGCAGGCCTTGTCCTTCTTGGGCCGGAGGTCAAGTCCCTGAGGGAAGCAAGGGCCAGCCTCGGCGATGGATATGTGGGCTTCAAGTATGGCGAGGCGTGGCTCCACAACGTGCACATATCCCCATATCCCTATGCTGCCAATAGCGGTAAGCTGAATCCGACAAGGGCCAGGAAGCTCCTTCTCAATCACCGGGAAATACGGAGGTTGATGGGAAAAATTCAGGAACGTGGATATACCCTGATACCGCTTCGTATTTATTTCAAAAATGGGAAAGCAAAAGTGGAACTCGCCCTAGCCAAGGGTAAGAAATTGTATGACAAGCGGGAGACCATGAGGCGAAAGACCCTGGAGCGAGAATTCCAAAAGGATTATAAAATACGGTAAGATTACTTGGCCACGTGAGGTTCCTTGAAAAGGTGGCGTTTGATCTTGTTGGTAGAGGTCTTAGGGAGTTCTTCATCCATCATAGTAAAGGACATTACTCTTTTGAAAGGGGCCAATGTCTTGTTTGCCATTTTGACTATTTTGGACATGAGCTTGTATACATCCTGATCGCTCAGATGTCTTCCATGAGAGTGTACGCCAATGGACTCGTAGTCCGGAACTATCACTGCACGGACTTCTTGTCCGTTCTCTGTCTTGTGGCCATAGGCCATTGATTCCAGGACATAGGGGCTCTGGTTGATCCCGCTCTCTATCTCCTCAGGGTAGATGTTTTCCCCGGCAGGAGTGACAATGAGGTTCTTGGCCCTACCGCAGATGTATAGATAGCCTTTTTCATCCTGATATCCCAGATCCCCTGTCTTCAGCCAGCCGTCTGAGTCCAGCACCTCTAGCGTGGCCTCATGGGCTTTATAATAGCCTTTCATTATCATTGGGCCTTTAAATGCAAGCTCCCCAACGCCTGTCTCGTCCGGTTCAAGTATCTTGACCTCCACACCGGAAAGTAGTGTGCCTATGCTTTCATCCATGGGTTCATCCACTGTGAGGGTAAGCACGGGACTTGTCTCGGCAAGCCCATAGCCATGGAGCATCTTGATTCCCAGGAACCTGAATTCCCTGGGGATTTTTGGCATAAGCGGTGCGCCCCCGGCAACCAGAAAGCGGAGGGAATCGAGCCCAACCACTTCTCTGACATCTTTAAAAAAGGGAGTGCCCACGTTCTTTATGCCCAGTTTTTCACACACCTTGACTGCTTTCATAAGTATGTGAGTTGCCTTTTCTGCAGCAGGTACACTTCTAATGGCCCCCTGGATTTCTTCCAGCATCTTTTGAAATAGAAAAGGGCAACCAAATATCACAGTGGCCCTGCTGGCCTTCAAATCCTCCAATATACTGCGGGACTTTAGACCCCGGGCAAAGGTGATTGTGCAACCGCTGTATATAGGCAGGAGAAAACCCGCAGTACACTCGAACGAGTGGACCATCGGCAGGATTGAGAGGAAGTGTTCCTGCTTAAATTCCAGTGCATGATCGCAGGCAGTTATATCTGAAACTATATTGCCGTGGGTCAACGTGACGCCCTTGGGGCTGCCGGTCGTCCCTGATGTGTAAATTATGGCGGCTAAGTCCTCAGGGACCGTGTGTGGTAAAGGATCCTGGGCTTGTTGTCCTTTGCTGATAAGTTCTTCAAAGGGAATCGCATCCCCTGTAAGTCCGCTTGTGTTCAAGGTCAGGGCTATCACCTGTTTTGGTTTTGGAAAGCCCATGGAGGTGTCAAGCACGCAGTCCAGGAATTCTGGAGCCACAAAGGCCATATCCACCTTGGCGTCAGCCATCAGGTGTAGTATCTGGTTTTCGCTTAACTGAGAGTCAATGGGCACACAGGTCCCACCGGCAGAGGTGACGGCCAGATAGGCAATGGCCCATTCAGGAGAGTTTGCCCCTAGTATTGCGCAATTGGCGTTTTTCTTTAAACCATAAGCTATCAGCCCTCTGGCCAAGGATTCAACTTTATTGCCAAGTTCACCGAAGGTGATAACCCTGTCTCCCTGAGGTCCTTTTGCAATAAGTGCGGGCCGGCGTTCAAACTCGGCGGCCGAGCGTCTGACCATCTCAGGCAGGGTCATTACCCCCCTGTTATTTTGCATAGGTGCTGCCCTGGCTGCGCGGGAATTAAGACACAATTGACCGGACAAGGTCACCGCGGCCGACTACTCCCACGATTTTTCCGTCCCGCATGACAGGGATGGTGCTTATCCGTTTTTCCGCCACGAGGCTGGCCACTTCGTCAATAGAAGTCTCATCATCCACTGTCACCACATCACGTGTGCAGATGTCCTCCACCGTGGTCCCTGCCATCTTCCTGAGTTCCTTGTCGAGTTTTTTCGGATTTTCCAGAAAGATGGCTGAATCCATAAAAAATATCACACTGGGGATATGCAGCTTTTTGTTTTGGTCAATAAGATCCGCCTCTGTTACAATCCCCTCAAGGTTTCCGTCATCGTCTACCACAGGCACGCCGTTAATGTGGTGTTCAGAGAGCAGTTTGGCCAGATCAAGCACCGATGTGTCAGGATAAACCGTAATTACAGGTGATGTCATGATATCTTTTGCTTTGCGCATAAAAAAACCTCACTGCCTTACCCGTTTCACTTGGTAATGCTCGCTTCCTCAACAATTACATTATATTTGTAGCCTGCTCCAAAATCCTTGTCGGTGTAAACTGTGCCGCTGATAGTGATCACATCTCCAACCGAGGGCATGTCCTTGGATGTCACAACAAGGTCGTAATTTCCTTTTTTTTCATCCCCTGATCCATCCTGCAGATGGATCCAGTTCTTTCCCATGATTTTGGGCAGGACTTTCACGACTTTGCCCCGCACAAGTACTTTATTATTGCAGAGACCGGATTTTTTCTCGTAAACTTCGGCAATGGTGTATGCGTCCTGGCCGGTAGCCTTTTCAACTTTCACATCATCAATCGGTGTGCTGGCACCCATTCCGCCACTTGCTGGGGCCTTCATCATCTCCATTGGGAGATCTCCCTGGGGCATTTCCACGTTTTTTTCAACTGGTTCGCCTTTTTCAGAGACAGGACCAGCAGAGAAGATGATCCTTTCAAAGGTGCGATTAAGAGTTGTGCTGGTGAAATTGACCATTTCTATGCCTGGCTTGAGGACGACTTCCTCTCCCACAGAGACCTGCATTTCAGGCGTTGCCACCCATGTTTTTTCCCCTTTATTGTCCAGCAGGACATAGGTGTATCCCCCGCTATTCATGGTTTCTGCCACCTTGC
>WTCF01000212.1 GCA_013138705.1 Deltaproteobacteria bacterium | reverse complement strand
ACACCCAGTTCCCTGGCCTTTCTGTACAGTTCTTCCCTTTGGCCATAAGTGCGGATGTCACGATAGAGTATATAGACATTCAGGTCGGGTTTCAGTGTCTTGAAATCAATGGCCTGTTGCAAGGATGAGGTACAGCAAAACTTTGAGCAATAGGGACGTTCGGGTTCGCGGGACCCCACACACTGTATAAAGGCAACCGCCTCGGCCTGCTCAAGCCTTTCAGGCTCTTTTTCAAAGAGCTCTTCAAGCTCATGCCATCGCATTACCAGATCGCTCTGTCCGTAAAGATACTCATCCGGCTTAAGGGATTTCGCACCAACGGCCAGGACGATAACACCATGCTCCAGTTCTTGCTCAGCAGATCCTGTTGTTACAGTAGTTATAAAATTACCTACAAACCCCGATACATGGCTGACCTTTGTGTCCAGCAATACCTCGATTTGCTCATGACCCTGGACACGTTCTTTGAGGTCTGCAAGAAAGCCCCTTGCATCTTCACCTTTCCATGTCTTCCTGACATATTTTGCATGTCCCCCAAGTTCCCCTTTTTGTTCTACAATAAAGGTCTTGAACCCCTGGTCAGCCAGGTCCAGCGCAGCGATCATGCCGGCCGCGCCCCCGCCGATAACCAGCGCTTCATGCCTGTTCCCTAAAAGCAGAGGTTCGATGGGTTCAAGCAATGCAGCCTTGACCACAGACATCCTCACCAGGTCCTTGGCCTTTTCAGTCGCCTTTTCAGGCTCCTTTTGATGTACCCACGCGTCCTGGTCCCTGATATTGGCAAATTCAAAGAGATATGGATTCAGGCCCCCATCCCGGATCGTTTCCTGAAAAAGGGGTTCATGGGTACGTGGAGTACATGCAGCCACAACTACACGATTCAAACGGTTTTCCTTCACGGCATCCCGTATAAGTCCCTGTGTATCCTGGCTACATGTAAACATGTTGTCAGCCACATAGACCACATTGGGCAGGGTCTCGGCATAGTCGCGGACCGCCGGTACATCTACAACCCCTCCGATATTGATGCCGCAGTGGCATACAAAGACCCCGATCCTGGGTTCTTCATAAATAATGGGGTCTTCAGGCGGATAGGTCTTTTCCTGTGTAAGTGTGTTTCGCGAATCGGCAAGCAGCACGGCACAGGCGGAAGATGCAGCGGATGCCTCCATGACCGATTGGGGGATGTCCTTTGGGCCGGCAAAGGCGCCGCAGACAAAGACACCTGGCCTTGAAGTGGCAACCGGCGTAAAGGAGCTGGTTTTTGCAAAACCATGGGGATCAAGTTCAATCCCAAGGTCGTAGGCCAGTTTGCGCACATCTTCGGATATCTCAAGACCAGTTGAAAGCACAACCAGGTTAAAAATTTCTTCCTTCAGCTTGCCATCTTCGCTTACATATATAATCCGCAAATCATCCGAGTCGGGTCCCCCTGTGCGCTCGATAGAATGGACCCGTGACCTTATGAACCGGACGCCTGCCTCATCCCTGGCACGATCATAGTATCTGTCAAACTCCTTCCCATGGGTCCGCATGTCCATGAAAAAGATGGCCGTATCCAGGTCACCTCCGGCATGTTCCTTGGCAATGACCGCCTCCTTGATCGCATACATACAGCACACGCCCGAGCAATACTCATGGCAGCCGGCATGTAAATCGCGAGACCCGACACACTGAAGCCACGCAATCTTCTGGGGAGACTCACTATCAGAAGGACGCTGCAGATGGCCCTGGAAAGGACCCGAAGCGCTCAAGATCCGCTCAAACTCCATGCTTGTGATGACATTCGGAAGGCTGCCGTATCCGTAGACATCATGCCCGCTGGGATCAAAGGATTTAAAGCCGGTGGACAGGATAACAGACCCTACTTCTATTTTATGGATCTTCTCTTTCTGCGTAAAATCAATGGCATCTGCCGGACAGTACTTTTCACAGGCCTTACATCTGCCCTTTTTCTTGAAATAGATACAGTGATCCGCATCAATCACATATTTGAGCGGTACTGCCTGGGCATATTGCACATAGATGGCCTTGCGTTTAGCCAGGCCCTGGTTGTATTCATCCTTGACCTTGCGGGGGCATCTCTCGGCACAGATCCCGCAGGCAATACATTTATCCATGTCCACATAGCGGGGACGCTCACGGACAGTTACTGTAAAATTCCCTGCATCACCCTCAATGGATTCCACATCCGCCAGGGTGATGAGATTGATGTTCAGGTGCCGGCCGACCTCGACCAGTTTGGGGGAGATAATTCACATGGCACAGTCGTTGGTGGGAAAGGTTTTGTCCAACGCGCTCATCACACCACCAATGGCAGCGGATTTCTCAACCATATGCACAAGAAAACCCGAATTCGCCAGATCCAGAGCGGACTGCATCCCGGCAATCCCGCCACCAACAACCATTACCGATCCCTTTATGTCTTTTGACATGGAAACGTCTCCCTCTAAAATTCTTCACTAAGGTCGATACCATCTCTTTTGTACTGGGCATCCCTCAGTTTTTTGGCCTTCTTGATCTCCTTTCCGGAGCAGCTCCCTTAGGCACCATAAACAGCAACTTCCTTAAGATCGTCGCCTAAATATGAACGTTCATTTTCACCAAGTATCCCAAGAGATAAACAAATCAACGTCCATAAATGAACCACTGAATAATTTCCCCCATAGTGCTCACTTAATTCATGAATCTGCGCATGACAATTATGACATGCGGCAATACAATAATCTGCCTTGGTGACCTTAATCTGCCTATCTTTCACTATTCCATACTGTAAACGCTGTGCTTTATATCCGGACTGGAGAGCACCTCCGCCACCGCCACAACAGTAATTGTTTGATTTATTGGGAGTCATATCAATAAAATTTTCTTCACCCACAATTGACTTGACCACATAACGCAGATCATCGGCAACTTCATCCCCGTAAGATTTGCGCACAATCTGACATGGATCCTGAACAGTAAACTTAATCTTTAAATCCTTGTTCCAGTCGGAATTTACTTTCAATTTCCCTTCTCTAATCCATTTGGCATAATACTGATACATGCAGGCAATTTCCAGGTCATGCTCTATATGAAATTTTTTCAGTCCGTACCGGACTGAGTAGGTTACGTGCCCTCATTCAGTATTGAGAAAGACTTTGCATCCAAGCTCTTTCGCAGTATTTATACTCGTCCTGACAATTTTCTCCCATGAATCATTATCGGCAAGAAACATGCAGTAATTTTCTCCGGCCCATCCTTTGGATCCATAAGTCCAATCAGCACCCACTGTATGAAGAATCTTCCACAGAGGGACCATCTCATCCGGTTCTGTTACAGGCTCTCTGGAATTTTGATTCAAGAAAAAATAAGCACCTTTTTTGTCAATTGGTGCTTCCATATCTTTAAAATCAGGTTGTGTCTCGCGATACTCCTCAAGAACATCCTCAACCACAAAAACAAAATCGTCCGGTGGTGTTCCCATGGCGCTGCCGCTCTGATTTCTCAATGCCATATCGCATGATCCGACAATCCCTTTAGGCCGTGTTTCTCTTGGCCAGCTTGCTCTTGCTTCATACACCAACGCTGGTATATCGATTTGCATCGGACATGCATAAACACACCTGTAACACATGGTACACATCCACACCCATGGTGTGGATGTTAATTCTTCATCCATCCCAAGAGCAGCCATGCGCAAAAACTTTCTTGGATCCATATTTTCAAGACCCGTTGCCGGACAGCCGGCTGAACAGGTACCACATGTCAGGCAAAGGTTAAGATTTCCCCCTTCAGGAAGAAGTTTTTTGACTTTATCAATAAAAATACTTTTTCTTTTTCCACCAAGTTTGATTGCTTCTTCAGCCATATTTTATTACCCTCCATAGTGGAATCACAACCTGTTCGTTCAACAGTATATGGTAAATTTCACAAATTTCTAATTGAAAAAAACCGGCCTTTTGCAGCTTCTACAAAGTCCCTTGACAATTTCTTTAGCTCTTTGGTTCAGTTAAGTCAACCCGGTTTTTTGCAAATTCTTTTTCCCGCGTCAAAAGGATAAAAAACAAGGTCCCTGCCATCATTATCATTGCCCCTAAGGGAAACGCGTTCCTGAGACCAAAATAATCCATAATAATACCGGCAAAAAAAGAACCTATCAGCATTCCCAGACTGTGCCCCATTGTCAGAAGCCCCATGATTGATCCCATGGATTCGTTTTCATTACCTTTTATCACACACAGCGCCATGACCGGCGGCGTTGATAATCCGCCTCCCACTCCAAAGAGAATATCAGCGATAATGATATCCCAAAATCCCTCTGCCAATGAAAATGAATATATTGCATATACGATTATCAGACAGCCGGATATAATCATGTACCTTTTGTTAAGCCTGTCAGCCAGTAAGCCCATCGGCACCTGCAGCATACCGCTTATACATACTCCGAGCATGACAAGAATCCCGATCGAAGAACTTGAAAGCCCGAATTCTGAATCCGCGTAAACAGGCAGGAAGCACCATATGATTCCGATGCAGGTTATATAGGAAAACCGGACAATGAACAGCCCTGCTATAACCCTGTCCCTTAATAGCCTGGTAATCGACACCGGGGCCTTATCCCTCCTTGCAATCCTTTCCGAACTTACAGGCGGCAGGAGGAAAAAGCTTAAAAAGCAGCCTGCAGCCGCAAGAATCCCCATGGACGCAAAAGCTGAATTCAGGCTGAATTTGTCATTGATCACTCCGCCTGCCAGAGGGCCGATGCTCAGACTCATAAACATTGACAGGTTAAAAAGACCCATATAAAAGCCCTCTTTCCCTTCAGGCGTAATATCTCCTATATAGGCCTGTGCAACCGGCATGATCATGGCAGACGCAATACCCTGTAAAAATCGTACGACAATCAATGAATTGACATCGGCTGAGAACATAAATGCAATGGAAACCAATGTATAGCCAAGCAGGCCTGCGACAATAAACGGCTTGCGCCCTTTTTTGTCTGAAATCCTGCCGAAATATGGAAGGAGAAATGTTCGTGAAAGGGAGAATGCACCGAAGATCAGGCTTATATACAGACCGCTGGCTCCAAGATCATGGGCGTACACCGGCAGAAGCGGGACCACTATCCCCACGCCTGTAACAGACGTAAAAATGGAAAAGAAAATAGTAGCAAATATTTTTTTGTCAGATGAATTCATATGGAAGAGGAAAAAGTGACAGGCGAATAATGCTTTTCACTCGGAGTGAACCGGATCAACCAATCGAGTAGGGATTTTCAACGACTTATTCCTTTACTGGTCCTTACCTCATTTTGTGTGGTTAGAGTGGGAAACCTTTTTAACCTATGCCTTAATTACCTATCATCGTCAAGAAAGAAATCCGTGAGGAGGAATTGGTTTGGTTAAACACTTCAATCCTTTAATCCTTTAATCCTCTACTCCTCTAATCCTGACCTTTATGGCAGATTCAACTCATTACAAAATGTCTTAAAGTGAAGCACTTGCACCCCATCTTTCATGTATTCTCTTTGCCCCAGATGCACCTGATAGAATCTGGGAATATGTGTCCTTTCTCGGAAATAGAAAAGAGCCGGATTGACATTCTTGTCCCCGGTTTTGCACTCAACCGCAAATATAGGTTGGTGGTCTCGTAATATCACAAAATCTACTTCTCGTTTGTCAGTGTCTCGAAGGAAGCGAAGCTCCATGTGGTACCCTTCTGTATCCTCCATGAAATGGCAAAACTTCAGCAATTGAGATGCAACCAGGTTCTCAAATCTGGGGCCATGCTCTGGAACAATAGACCAGTCCCACATATAGAGCTTTTGTTCCTTCTTAACTGCCCGCACCCTTGGAGACCCGTATGGCGGCACGCGAAAACAGTAATACATCCTCTCAAATATCTTAAGCCATCGTTCCACCGTGGCATGAGAAACCTCCAGAAGCTCCTTCAGCTTCTTTACTGACAGAGGAGAGCCAACCCGATTTGGAAGTTCTGTAGCCAGCAATTCCAGGAGACTTATCTCCTTTACGTTTTCAAGGTCTCTTATGTCTTCGTAAATAACCCTCTGCACCCTATCTCTCTGCCATCTGCGCCAGAATCTTTCTTCCGCCCGGAAATACGGCTCGGGAAACCCGCCGAAACGCAACAACCCATCAAGTTCCTCAGATCCTGGATTCTCGCCCAATTCCCTTAGGGATAAGGGGTGAAGCCTGTAATAATGATAACGGCCATGCAAGGAATCTCCACCCTTGCTGTAATAATCCAGTCTGGCAGAACCAGTTATAAGAAAAGATATGGATGTCTTGTTCTTATCGTAAAATCCTTTTACCAGGTTACGCCATCTTGCAAATTTGTGTATCTCGTCCAGCATGATAATCCTTTGCCCAAGCGGCAACTGTCCTTGCAATAGGGAAGAACGAATAGACACATCGTCCCAGTTGAGATATGCGGGATGATCTTCACTTGGCTCTGGTAAAAAACTCAACGCAAAGGTGGTCTTCCCGACTTGTCGAGGGCCTCCTACAAAGACCATTTTGTGCTGTAGGTCAGCTTCCACCGGTAATTTTATATAACGCGGGAAAATTTTATACGACATAGTAAAATTACTATAATGTTATTTTACTCATGAGTAAAGTTCAGTTTCCCTCCGTTCCCTCTGTGCCTCGAGTGAGCACAGTGACGAGGGACTAACTATAAATATTGAGAACGTCCCGTATTCCATTGAAGGGTTTTTTGTTGACAGAATTTTAAAGTGTGGCTATATTTCTATTAAATTATGTACACAGCGAAAGAACACTTATGGAAACAATAGGGGTTAAACAACTTAGAGATAATCTCAGCCGCATTCTCAAAAGCGTCGAGAAAGGAGCAGTGGTAAGGGTATTGCGACACGGTAAAGACGTTGTAGAGTTACGGCCTATTACCAAGAGCGTAGAACAAGATTTGGTGAATCGTCTTCGAGATAAAGACCTGCTGGGAGGTGGAACAGGGGAAATTGGGGCTGTAAAGACCGTCAGGAATGTGAAGCCCGAAATGCCGGTTTCTGACTTTGTGATACAGGATCGAAGGTGATTGCCTATTTTGATAGCAGCAGCATCGTGAAATGGTTTTTTGACGAACGTTTCACAGGATTGGCGAGAGATATAAAAAACAGAGCAAAGATTGTTGTTACGTCTCTCATTGCCTTTCCTGAAGTCTCGTCGGCTATCAACCGTGCTTGCAGAGAAGGTCGTTGCGCGAAATCGGAAATGGAGCTTGTACGAAACGAATTCTTGCGAATTTGGCCTAAATTCCAGTGGATTAGAGTAAACGAAGAGCTTATGCACCAAGCAGGTGAACTCATTTTTGAGCATAGTTTAAGGGGCTTTGATGCTGTCCACTTGGCTTCAGCTCTTTTGTTGAAACAAGAAGGTGGGGCAATTGATCTTTTTTTCTCTTGCTTCGACCACAATTTGAACCGAGCTGCTCAGGAGGAGGGTTTATTGACTCATGAGCTCTAACCTCCCTGCCAAACTGTCCAATCAGCACCTCATAGATGGAGAAGGATTAAAGGATTACAGGAATAAAGGGGAATGACCAAGAAGTTGCATCACTTCTGTTTTAATAACTTGATCAAAGCGTTCAGCATAAAACTCACTTCTTGGCAGTTATTTTCAATATCCCGATATGTTTCTGAAGTTACAAAACCAAGACCTTGGGCAAGGAACAGGAAATAGCGTACCTCTTCAAGGGAACCCCTGGCAGTGCATACTCACCCAATCCTTTAATCCTTCTAATCCTCTACTAATCCTCTACTCACCTAATCCGTGCAATCTGTGCCTGCCTTATGAAATGTTTACCCAGTGCAATGCTTTCAGTTTTCTATTGCTCCAGGGCCTTTTATTTTTCTATTTCATCGGGGTAATCCGTGTCCAAAAACATATTTCTCTGCGTCCTCTGCTAATTAGAGGATTAAAGGATTAAAGGATTAAAAAAAATGGAAGCCTAAAAATTTTTATGATTTGTCTTTCAATAAGAATCACTTCCGTACGACGTTCCAGAAAAAAGGAGGTGAGGCTATATGAGCAAAAAGAAACTGGCCAAGACTAATTTTGAATTTGACCGGAGGTTTGACGACGGTGAAGATATTCATGACCTTGTTGATATGTCAAAGGCCAGGATAAGTCACCCGGGAAGAAAAGTCCGCATTACCCTCGATGTTGCAGAAGAACTGGTCAACGAAATCGACCACCTTAGGGCTGCTATTGGAGTGGACAGAGGGGCCTTAATCAAGGTGTGGCTCCAC
>WTCF01000238.1 GCA_013138705.1 Deltaproteobacteria bacterium | reverse complement strand
AGAGTAAAACCCTGGCCTATGGCTGTGATGAGGGTCTCTCCTTCCTGCCACGGCTCATGATATCTTCCGAGCTTCCAGTCCGGCGTAGCAATAAATCCTCTGCTCTCATTGGGAAGATCGATCCCTGTCTTTGATCCCAGCCCAAAGGCCCTGGCGTACTTTTCTATTTTCTCAATCCCAAGCTTAAGACCGACCTGATAGAAATAGATATCGCAGGACTCAACCAGGGCCTTATACAAATTGGTCTGCCCATGTCCACGCCAATCCCAACACCTGAAGACGCTTCTGCCTAAACGGAATTGGCTCGTACATTTGAACGACGTATTTTTTGTAATTATCCCCTCTTGTAAAGCCGCTGCAGCCATCACAATCTTGAAAGTCGAAGCAGGAGCATATCTGCCCTGAAGGGCCTTGTTTTGCAAAGGCCTTGAAACAGGATCATTCAATGCCTTCCATTCCTCATTATTAATGCCCGTGGCAAATGCATCCGGATCAAAAGCAGGACTGCTCACTAAGGCAAGTATCCGCCCGGTCTGAGGGTCCAGGGCAACAAGGGCTCCGACATATCCCTTCATGGCCTCCTCCGAGACCTGCTGAAGATCCAAATCAATGGAAAGATACAGATCTTTTCCGGGAACAGGTGGTTTCTCGTCTATCACTCTTACCAGGCGTCCCCCGGCATCCACTTCTAACCTGCGTTGGCCCTTTATCCCTGCCAGATCATTTTCAAACCTTTCCTCAATCCCGCATTTCCCTATCAGATCACCCGAACGCGCGCCTTTATAACGTTTTTTTACAATATCTTCCCGGCTGATTTCTCCGAGATAACCGAGCAAATGGGGGGCAATACTACCATAGGGATATTTCCTGGCGGGAGTCACCTCGATAAACACGCCCGGCAAGCTAAAGAGCCGGGACTCAATCCTGGAAAGGGTCTCCCATTCAGCCCCCCTCTTAATTACTATGGGTACGTATTTTGGTCCTTTATGCTCTGAACCGAGACGGGTCCGAATCTCAGCCTCCGTCTCCCCCAGTAAGGGAGAAAGTTTGGCCAGAAGAGCTTCCATGTCCCGTACATCCTCCCTGACAAGACATACATTAAAGCAAGGCTTTACCCCTGCCAAGAGACGGCCTGTCCTATCAAGAATTTTTCCCCGGGGTGGCTGAAGACGCACAGATCTTATTCGATTCCGCTCGGATTGTTCCCTAAAATGCTCTCCCTGTACAACCTGTAAATGCCATAGGCGGGCACAAAATGTAACCACGCACAGAAACATGATCAGAATGGCAACATCACACCTCCGTTTGTTTGCCTCCTGATCCAGCCGGTCAAAGCGCTTGACACGCCAAATTGTCTTGACCTTAAACTTCACTGTGTTCTTTCACTCCAAGCCACTTATCCTCACTGAAAATAACCGAATTTGCTTTATCAAAGACAAAAAACCAGAAAGGGGCAAGAACACCGTTGAGCAGGGCCTGGGCAAATCCCCAAGGCCACAAGAGTTCGGCAGCACCACTGCCGATCAAAAGGACCACCACGACCTCAATACTCAAAAACGAAACCAGCATCATCTGTTGCCATGTCGCAGCACACACTATATGGTTTAAGATATACCGAATCATCAAATATTCACCGGCATATGCCAGAGCATAAAGACCTGCCGGCATGGCTGACATCTGCTCACTGAGGATACCTAACCCCAATACAGCGAGGATGCCACCGGGTAAAGAGTGTTGAAGCCCATACCAGGCTACAAGCGGCACCAAACCGTCCGGTCGGATTTGTCCGAGCTGAAACGGGAAGCCCAGGGCCGTTTCAATTAAAAGTAGAACATACCCAAAAAAAATGGCGACCAACGCTTTTTTCAATGGTGTGACTCCACGAAGGGCTGATTTGTAACAAGAATAACCACTTCTTCTACTCTTTTGAGATCAACAGCCGGCGTCACAGTGATCTCCTGGAAAAGATCAGAAATAGAACCTTCAGTTACAGAAGAGACCTTTCCTATCAGAAGTCCCTTTTGGAAAATCCGGTCAGTGCCGGATGTAATAATTCTATCCCCAACCTCAACATCCACCACTTTTTCCACATAGGCCAGGTAACATCGTCCCTCGCCCGCGCCTTTTATAATGCCCCTGGCTCGATTCCGCTGTATAAGTGCGGCTACCGCGCTGTTATAGTCAGACAACAATAAAACCTTGCTGAAATGGAGGGAAGTTTCCATTGTCTGGCCTACAACACCCGCTCCGGACATGACCACCATTCCCGGCTTTATCCCGTCTTTGCGACCCCGGTCCACAGTAATTGTGGCCAACCATGGAGCCAAATCTACTCCGACCACATTGGCCGATATTACCGTAGCGCCGTCATCCTCTTTTATTCCCAATAACCTCTTATAACGGGCATTGGCAATAAGGGCCTCACGGTACCGGCCAATTTCTTTTTGAAGCTGGACCACCTCTTGACGAAGGGCCTTGTTTTCTAGCTCAACGTTCTGAAGGGCCAGGTATGATCGCCATAATTTTTTCCCCCATCTCGAGGGTCCGGAAAGGCCCTTTTGCAAATAGCCCGTTAAGTCCACAAAAAAGTATTTGACTGGAGATACAGCGGCCGGTGAACCAAGGCGCAGGCCCACCACTACAAAGATCAAAAAGACCACAACGGCCAGGACTAAATATACCGTCATGCGTTTTTTGGGATTTCCAGTGCGAAATGGCACAATCGATATGCAACAGAAAAAATATAACCGGCTGAATTAATGGATCATAACTTCTTTCAAGATATCAAGATTGTCCAGAGACATGCCAGCACCTAAAACCACGGAAGATAAAGGATCGTCAGCAATAATTATAGGAAGATTTGTTTCCTCTCTCAAGAGCTTATCCAAATTCTTCAGCAAGGCCACACCTCCTGTTAGAACAATTCCTTTGTCGACAATGTCAGCAGCCAATTCCGGAGGGGTCTGCTCAAGTACGCTTTTTACCGTATCGACTATTGTGTCTATCTGTTCTGTTATAGCTGAACGTATTTCTGACGAATTAATCGTTATGGTCTTGGGCACCCCTGATACCAGATCTCTACCCTTTATCTCCATCTCCGGATAAGGTTCTTCAGGTATAACATCGCCCAGTTCTATCTTGATTTTTTCTGCCGAATGCTCACCAATCAGCAGATTAAATTTCCTCTTAATATACTGTAAAATAGCACTGTCCATCTTATCACCTGCTACACGAACAGACTTACTGTAGACGATCCCGGCTAAAGAAATGACAGCTACTTCGGTAGTACCTCCACCCATATCCACTATCATATTTGCAATCGGCTCAGTAATCGGCAACCCCGCACCAATAGCGGCTGCCATAGGCTCTTCAATCAGGTAAACTTCTCTTGCGCCTGCAGACTCGGCGGATTCCCGGACAGCTCGCTTCTCAACCTGCGTGATACCGGACGGCACACTTATGTTGATTCGAGGCCGAATCAGAGTCCGCCGATCGTGTATTTTCCGTATAAAATAACGCAGCATGGCCTCTGTAACTTCAAAATCAGCAATTACGCCATCCTTCATGGGTCGGATAGCCACAATATTTCCAGGTGTCCTCCCTAGCATATTTTTTGCGTCTCTGCCCACGGCCACGACTCTGTTTGCCTTGGCATCCTTGCGCACTGCGACCACAGATGGTTCACGCAGGACTATGCCCTTGCTCTTCACATATACCAGTGTATTTGCAGTTCCCAAATCAATGGCCAGATCGCTTGAGAACCGCCCTAAAATAGAACCTAAAAACATAATTATTACCTTAAGTTAATATTAGACTTTGATGACAATCTGGGCATCCTTCACGACAAATCAAAAGTAATTTACAATTTGTTGATCTTGTATTTTGGCGGTGAAATTTGAAACTGGAAATTGGAAATTGGGAAAAACACAAAGATGTAGACGCCTTACCTAATTTCTAATTTCTAATTTCACTGCTAAAACCCAAGAACAACAAAGTATAAACTAATTTTGACTTGTCGTGAAGGATGTCAATTATTTAATGATATCCTCAATGTCAGAATGGGTAAAGTAAGTATGCGAAACGAATCAATACTAGTAGTAGACGATGCCCCGGAAATTCGATTCAGCATGTCGGAAGTCTTGAAACGTGAGGGCTTTGCCGTAGACATGGCTTGTGACGGGCAAGAAGCAATAGAAAAATTCGGCAAGGATTTTTTTGATGTAGTGATCACTGACCTCGCCATGCCCAGAAAGAATGGAATGGATGTCCTGAGCTTTCT
>WTCF01000204.1 GCA_013138705.1 Deltaproteobacteria bacterium | reverse complement strand
AATCCTCTCAAGGCGGCAAAACGAGCTTCAAGAGGGTATTAAAGCCTACGCTATTTTGTAACCGTTCAAGGGTTCAAGGTTCAGGGGTTCAGGGTTTACTGAAAATCTAAGCCGTTAATTCGTGAATGCTGAACTGCTTTCTTGTATCCTTGGTTTTGGTTCTAGAACAAGATCTGCGGTTTTGTCGGTTATCTTCAGTTACTTGAGATTACCGAGAGCAGCGCTTAACCTGTCCATCCCCTCTTGGATTATGCTCAGGTCTGTAGCATAGGAGAATCGCATAAAGCGGTCGTCTCCAAAGGCAACGCCCGGTACTCCGGCAATTCGGGCCTTTTCCAACAGGTAGTCAGCCATGTCCAGCGAATCATTGATTTTTTGGCCTGATGCCTCTTTCCCATAATAAAATGAAAGATCCGGGAATACGTAAAAGGCCCCTTTGGGTTCTACACACGATATTCCCGGAATGGCCCTGAGTCTTTCCATAATGTAGTTTTTTCTTTCGAGAAAGGCCTCTTTCATCTTCATTACCCCGTCTTGGGGGCCGGTCAGTGCGGCTAAAGTGGCCTTTTGGGCTATTGAGTTGGGATTGGAAGTGCTCTGGCTCTGTATCTTGGTCGCCGCCTTTACTACAGCCTCCGGACCTGCGAGATAGCCTATGCGCCAGCCGGTCATGGCATACGTCTTTGACACACCGTTTACCACCACTACGTGATCCTGTGCCTCAGGGACTACAGAGGCAATATTCTCAGGGCCTTTGTTGTCAAAGCGGATTTGATCATAGATGTCGTCAGTGATTACTACAAAATTATGTTCAACTGCCAGTTCAGCTAAAGTTTTGAGATCGTCTTTGCTATAGACAGCACCGGTGGGGTTTGACGGGCTGTTCAGGATTATGGCCTTGGTCCTATTTGTTATCATGGAGCCCAGTACCGCCAGGTCCAGGGCAAAGTCCTTGTCAGGGTCACTTGGCAGGAACTTAACATTGCCTCCTGCAAGCTCTATCATTGCCGGATAAGAGACCCAGTAGGGCACTGGAATTATGACTTCGTCACCTGGGTCCAGAATGGCCTGGGCTACATTGTACAGGACCTGTTTTCCTCCTGTTGAGACCATGATTTGTTCAGGCCTGTATATCAGGCTATAGTCATGTTCAATTTTGGCCGCTATAGCCTCTTTCAGCTCAGGAATACCACCTACCGGCGTATATTTTGTGAATCCATCCCGGATGGCCTTTATGGCAGCTTCTTTTATATGTTCAGGAGTATCAAAATCCGGTTCTCCTGCTGACAGATTTATTATGTCGACTCCTTGAGCTTTAAGGGTCTTGGCCTTTGTGTCTACTGCAAGTGTGGGTGACGGCTTAAGATTTCGTACACGTTCTGCAAGTGGGAACGTCCAGGACATTTATTGTTACTCCTTTCGATGATCATTAATAATGAACGGAATTTCGGATTTATCATAATAAACTTGTTTCAGATATAGACCCTGTGGTGGGGCAGTGGGACCGGCTGAAGAACGATCCTTAGAGGCAATCACATTGGCCATATCTTCATAAGATCTTATGCCAAGACCGATTTGCACCAAAAGCCCCACAATATTCCTGACCATATAACGGAGGAAGCCGTTAGCGGCAATAGTAAACATATAGTGCAATCTACCGGATGGAGGGAATATTTCCCGGGTTATCGGCTTAATTTCACATAAGTATATGGTGCGGATACCTGTCTTTGCGTTGCTTCCGCTGGCCTTAAAGGCACTGAAGTCATGGGTGCCTATGAGTGGGGAAAGTGCTGTTTCCATGGAATGGATGTCCAGCGACCGGTTTAGCAACCATGCCCTCTTATTCCAAAAAGGAGACTTGGTATCTGAAACCAGGATGTGATAACAGTATATTTTACAGATCGAATCCCGGATTGAGTGAAAGTCAGGGGAGGCCTCGGATATGGCTAATATAGCTATATCCTCCGGCAATAGACTGTTTAAGCCTTTTAGAAATCCTTCGAGGGATATTTTTGAGTCAGTATGAAAATTTGCTACCTGGGCCAGGGCATGTACCCCGGCATCAGTTCTTCCTGAGCCGATCAGGCAGACCTGCTCACCTGTCATCTTTTCAATGGCAGCCTGGATAACTTCTTGAATGCTTATCTGACCGACCTGCCTTTGCCAGCCATGATACTTTGTCCCGTTGTATTGGATGGTAAGCTTTATGTTTCTGGATGGAGGGCAGGATTGATCTGAAGGGTCCATGGTCTAAGGACAGAGTGGTATTGTGTCCAGACCCAGAGATTCGTCCAGTCCGGCCATTATATTGAGGTTCTGGACAGCCTGTCCTGAGGCACCTTTTACCAGATTATCTATGGCGGATATAAGTATAAGTGTATTGGTGCGCCTGTCTACCTTTGCTCCGATATCGCAAAAGTTGCTTCCCCTCACATAGGATATGTCGGGGAAAGTGCCTTCCGGAAGTACACGCACAAAGGGAGAATCTTTGTAGAATTCTTTTATGGCAACAAGGACCTTGTCAGTGGATATTTTCTCAGTAAGTTGGGCATAGGTCGTGGTGAGGATACCTCGGGTCATGGGAACCAGATGCGGGATAAAGGTCATGGCCACGGGTTTGCCTGCTGCTACGGAAAGTTCTTGTTCTATTTCAGGCATGTGACGGTGCTCAGCCACTTTATATGCCTTGAGTCCCTCATTGACTTCACAATAAAGGGTCCCCAGGGAGAGGCTTCGGCCGGCCCCGCTGGCTCCGGATTTCGAGTCTGCTATTATCCCTTGAGAGCTGATTGTTCCCGAATTAAGCAAGGGAACAAGAGGGAGGATCACACTGGTTGGGTAACAGCCGGGGTTTGCTACAAGTTGCGCTGATGCGATATCTTTTCTGTAGATTTCAGGCAGTCCGTATACTGCCTTATCAAGCTGTTCAGGGGCAGTGTGGGCCTGATACCAGGTTTCATAGGTCCGGCGGTCCCTCAGGCGAAAATCAGCTGAGAGATCTATGATCCTGCATCCTGCGTCAAAAAATTGCGGAACAACTGACATAGCAGCCTTATGTGGGACTGCTGTAAATATCCATTCGGCAGTTTTGCTCAGGTGAGTGACATCAGGCTCTGTAAAAAGAAGATCTCTGTAGCCATGCAGTGAGGGAAAGACCTCCTCCACAGGATGGCCTGCATATTTTCGTGAGGTCACTGCAACCACGTTTGCCTGTGGGTGGAGTTTCAGGATACGCAGGAGCTCAATTCCCGTATAACCAGACCCTCCTACTATTGCTATGCGTAACATTAGTGGTAACCGCTCGCACTCCTTGGCAAGGACTGAATAATTATTATTAGCTTTAGCGCTTCATAAAAAAAGGGAAGGAGACCCTTCCCTTTAAAAAATATTTCCATCCCATGAGTCTAGCGCTTGGAATACTGATAACGTTTTCTGGCCCCTGCGAGTCCATATTTTTTGCGCTCTTTTTTTCTGGCGTCCCTGGAAAGAAGACCTGCTTTCTTTAAGGGAATTCGATATCCTTCATCGACCAGCAGGAGCGCACAGGCTATACCATGGCGGACTGCCTCGGACTGGCTGCTTTTCCCGCCACCCTTGACTTTGATCATGGCATCGAATTTGCCGAGCGTATTTGTAATAGCAAAGGGCTGTTCTGTAAGAAGACGGGCAGTATCTACATCAAAGTACTCATCAAAGGGTTTGTCGTTAGCCGTCATTCTACCTTCACCAGGGTATATCCATACGCGGGCTACAGCAGTCTTTCTTTTGCCGGTGGCATAGTGGCG
>WTCF01000178.1 GCA_013138705.1 Deltaproteobacteria bacterium | reverse complement strand
TAATCTTTTCGCAACTTATCTCACAATGTGCTTAATAGTTTTGTTCGGAATAATTCCTGCGTCCATAGCAATTTTCAATGGCATCATTATGGGTTGGGTAATTGCAAAAGTTTCTGGAGTGTCAGGTTCTGAAATTGCGGTTATGATAGTCCCACACGGAATTTTTGAATTGCCGGCCATGATGATCGCATGGGGGATTGGCATATGGAGAGGATTTGGCTACCGATTCCCAGAAACTCGTCTTACATCGAAAGAAAGATGGGGAAAGGCCAATATAGTGTTTTTTACTATAGTTCTACCTTTGCTATTTTTCGCGGCAATCATAGAAGGCCGCTACCATATCTTGGGAGCAGGAAAACCATGAGATACTCACAGGCTAAACAAGGAAGAACTTTTATTATTCGTCTTGAAGATGGAGATATTGTTCACGAAGAAATTGAAAAATTTTCCCGTGAAAAATCTATTAAAGCAGCAGCTTTAATCATTCTTGGCGGAGCTGACAAAGGTAGTAAACTTATAGTAGGCCCTGAACATGGACGCAGAGAGCCAATTATTCCTATGGAACATGTTCTTGATAATGTCCATGAAATAGCCGGAACAGGAACGATTTTCCCCGATGAAAAAGGTAAACCTATATTGCATATGCATATGGCCTGTGGAAGAAAAACATCCTCTGTAACCGGATGCGTTCGCAAAGGTGTGAAGGTATGGCATATAATGGAGGTAATATTATTTGAATTAGTTGACACAACAGCAGTTCGTGCTTTCGAGCCAACTACAGGATTTGAATTACTAAAGCCTTAACCCTGATAAACCGGAACAGTGCCTTTAGCTCACTTTAGACACTTCAAACTCAATTAGCGTAATACTCTAGGGCCTCCGGCAACAAACTCCGAATTTTTGCAATACGATTGTAATCGGTTGGGTGAGTAGAAAGAAATGAAGGGGGAGAGGAGGCGGACTTCCCCTTGGAAAGGCGTTCCCAAAACCCTAGAGCACCTCTGGGATCATATCCCGCCTTTGCCATCAAAATAAGCCCTATATGGTCTGCTTCATATTCCTGGGTACGGCTGTATGGCAACATCACCCCTACGTTTGCCGCCAATCCGTATGCAGCATCAAACACACTTATCGTATTGGCCGACTGGGTCCTGATGGCTGTCTGCATAGCCGTCTCCCCCAGTTGGGCCAACAGAGTCAGACTCATCCTTTCCGCCCCGTGTCGAGCCATGGCATGTGCAACCTCATGGCCGATCACAGTAGCCAGGCCGGTTTCATCCTCTGTATATTTCAGAATACCTGTATACACAAACACCTTGCCTCCCGGAAGACAAAAGGCATTGGCCACTTTATCATTTTCTATGAGTGTGAATTCCCAATCGAAATCCGGTCTTCGGGCTGCGTTTGCAATTCTCCATCCCACTGTCTGCAGCATCTGATTCAAGACCTGATCCTGGCTGACCCTCTCCTTTTGAAGGATGCTTTTATAGGCATTGAGCCCCAGGGACCTTTCCTGCTCCGGACTAACCAGCATCACCTGGGACCTGCCTGTGACCGGAGCCTGGGAGCAGGCATACAGGAAGCAACAGAAGAGCAGGGCCAACGCAGACATGATTCCGCTGAAAAAACCCAATCTGCGGCGCACAATAAATGTTGAATTTTGAATTTTGAATTTTGAATTAAGGTATATGTCTTTTAAATCTTTTTCCACAATTCAGCATTCACAATTCAACATTCAGCATTGTCTATAAAAGGATGCATCTCAGGCTTTTTGAGCAGAATTATATTTCAGGCTTTTTGCAGTGTAATCAGACATAAGAATAGTTGCGGATTGGCTGCGAAAGAACATATTAAGTCAGTGATCAATCGTTTCTTCATTCACTTCCACCTCAAGCTCGAAAAAACTGGTACCGCAATCATAGCATTTAACATCTATCTTATTCTCCTCCTGTAATGAAACGTAGATCTCATCACATCCGCAGGAGCATGGAGCTTCTATTGACTCTTTTATTATTTCTTTAATAGACGAATAAAGTGTGGCCGGTATATCCGGATCATATACTATTTTCACTCTGTAGCCTCCAAAAAATGCGCTGAACAAGAGCAATAACTGTCAGCAAGTACGCATTGGTCACGTATCATACCAGCGCGATTAGAGAATTGTAAAGGATTTTGATGCCATTTCGACAAAATATGGGGCCACGGCCCGGTATTGGCATTGGAGGTGATTTCATTTCCTTATTGACAAATTTCAAAAGCTCAATTATGAGATTATTCAGTGAATCATCATTAATTAATTAAAATAAGGAGGAGAATGCGGGATGAGCAGTAAAAAAGTATTATCTCTGTTGGTTGCGGTTTGTTTCGGCCTCGTAATGGCAGGCGTGGCCGTAGCAACTGATAAGGGACCGGAAACCATCACCATGGAATCAAAGGTGTTCCCAAAACACAAAAAGTCGTTGGTCACCTTGAGCCACCAGAAACATAATGTGGACTACAAGATTGCCTGTGACGACTGTCACCATGTGTATAAGGATGGCAAGAACGTGTGGAAAGAAGGGGACGAGGTCCAAAAATGTGAGGCCTGCCACACCGAAGCCAAGGCGCCAAAGGCAAAAGAGGGCGAACCAAAGCTGAGCAAGAAAGAAAAGATCAAGGGGTACATGTACTCAGCCATTCATGCCAACTGTACGGGTTGCCATAAGGATTTGAAGAAGGCGAACAAGGAACTGGTTATCCCGACCAAGTGCGGCGAGTGCCATCCTAAGGTAGCCAAATAGCCAAAAAAGATTAGGTAAGTGTTTTTTCGGACCTTACCATATTTTTTTGTACCATGGCCATGGAATGCAAAATTGGAAGGCCTGCCGGTTCAAATCGGCAGGCCTTTTGAGTTTTTAGTCATACAAAAGACCAATAATCCTTGTGGATATCCATTACATGTTCTATTACCTGGGGGCCGGGCCCGGAATTATCCAGCCTGGAGACAGTATCACTGTCCAGAACGCTCATGGCCTTGCATTCATCTAAAACCGCAAGCACGCCATCTCTAAGCCCTGTAAGGTTATAACCCCCTTCAAGGCAAAATAGTATCCGGCCCTTACAGCATGACTCTGCAAGATTGAGCAAAACCCTTGCCATATAGGCAAAGCCATTTACAGTGACTTCCATGCCTCCCAGGGGATCATCCAGGTAAGTATCAAACCCGGCTGAAACGAGTATGAAGTCTGGAGAAAAGGTTTTACCTATGGGCACGAGCACGCGGTTGAAAATGGCAGCAAAGTCCTCATCTCCGGCACCAGGGCTCAAAGGCACATTTACAGTAAAGCCCTTTCCATTGCCTTTGCCCATTTGATCTACACTGCCGCTTCCCGGATAATAGGGATACTGGTGGGTAGAAAAGTATAATATGCTGGAATCATTGTAAAAGCTGTGCTGGGTACCGTTCCCGTGATGAAGGTCCCAGTCTACGATCAAGACCCGTTCACAGCCAAGGACCTGTCTCGCATAATGAGCGCCAAGGGCCACATTATTAAAGATGCAAAAGCCCATGGCACGATCTTTTTCTGCGTGGTGTCCCGGAGGGCGTAACAAGGCAAATCCATTTTGCGCATCAGGCCCGGCTATTTCATCCATGGCGGCAAAAACTCCTCCAACAGCCAGGCAAGCCGCTTCCCACGAGCCTGCGCTTGTAGCTGTATCCGGATCCAGCCGGTAGAAATCTCTGCCGGCGGTCTTGGCTATCTTATCTATGTAATCACCTGTGTGATTCCACAAAAGCTCATCCCGGCCGGCTGATCTTGGAACAATGGTCTTGAACCGGCCCTTTACATCTTCCCGGTCTAAACGCTCATAAATAACCCTCAGACGATCAGGTGATTCCGGATGACCAGGGCCCTGGTCATGTTCAAGGTATCTGGGATCTCTAATTACTATCGTCGTAGCCATTTTCAGGGCAGACACTTCTTGCATCGGCAAAAACCCTCCTTGCAGGCATCGGATCGTGATTTAAAAATTACCCGGTTTGATTTACTCATCTTTTTCCCATAAGGACATGAGGGCCTATGAAAGCGGAGGGATTGGCGATTGCCGACATAATAAGGTTCAGGCCTGACCGGCGGAATTGACCATATACCACGCCCGGCGTCTATGGCCTCTCTCTGTGCAGCAAGCAGTCTCTTGCTGAAAGGCGATCCTTTCTCAGAAAAACAAACAAAAGCCAAGCCCTCGCGGACAAGTATTTCATTGACCATTCGACCATCAGGGAGAAATACATAGGCCAACAGCCGGCCAAAGCGATCCCTCTTTTCATCATCCTGGACCAGCCTGACAAGCCTGCCCTGGACCAGTTGCCTGTTACGTTTGGTGGCTGCCCATCCCAAGGGCTCTCCGGGTGTGTCCTCATGAGGTATCTCCGGAGAATTAATCCCCCTATAGCGTACCTTTGTTCCTTTTTTGAGAACTATTGTGTCGCCATCAATGATGTAGCGTACAAAAGCGCTTTTCTCTGCAAAGCAGAACTCTATGGGGGCAAGAAGCCAGATGCTCACCAGGACAACTGTCATTATGGACAATCCGGCCCTTGTTCCCATGTTAAAGCCCCCCTATTATAGGCAATGTTGAATGGTGAATGCTGAATGCTGAATTATGGAAGGACATTTAAAAGACATATATTTTTACCTTAATTCAACATTCAACATTCAAAATTTATTGTAAGACGCCTCAAAGCCTCCAGATATCGCTTACGGGTCTTTTCTGCGATATCTGCAGGGAGATCAGGTCCTGGCGGCTTTTTATCCCATGAAATGGACTCCAGGTAGTCTCTCACAAACTGCTTGTCAAAACTCGGCTGTGATCTGCCTGGGCTATAGTCCTCAGCAGGCCAAAATCTGGAAGAATCAGGGGTCAAGACCTCGTCAATCAGTATAAGCTCTCCGCCGGATATACCGAGCTCAAACTTGGTATCAGCAATTATCACTCCTCTTTCTCTCGCATAATCTGCCGCTATTTTGTAAAGCCTGATGCTGATATCCCTGGCCTTTTCGGCAACATCTTTGCCAAGCAGCTTCCTGGCCTGTTCAAAGCTTATGTTTTCGTCGTGAGAACCAACATCAGCCTTGGTGGAAGGCGTAAAGATGGCATCCGGAAGCTGCTGCGACTCAAGCATCCCTTCAGGTAGCTCGATACCACATACAGAACCTGTCCGGAGATAGTCTTTCCAGCCGGAGCCGGCAATATATCCCCTGACTATACACTCCACAGGCAAAGGCTTTGCCTCTTTGACCAACATGCTGCGGCCCTCAAGGGACTTTGAAAATGGTTTCAACTCTTCCGGAAACTGAGTTACATCTGCCTGAACCAGATGATTCGGCACCAGGTCTTTCAATTTCTCAAACCAGAACAGGGACATCTGAGTGAGGATGCGACCCTTTCCCGGTATGGGCGTGGGAAGAACAACATCAAAGGCAGAGAGACGATCCGTTGCTACTATCAGCAAGTACCCCCCCACCTTGTAAATGTCTCTCACCTTTCCCCTGTGCAAAAGATTAAGGCCGGGGAAATCCGTTTTGAATAGGGACATTGATTTATCTCCAGTTAACAGTATATAAACCAGACTAGCCAATAAATAGAAGTGTGGCAATCATCCGGTGTCCTATTTTCTACCTGTACACAGCAAAAACAACTCCACACTCTCCGGCCTGGAACTCTTTGGCTTGACCACTCGAACTGACCTGAAACTCTCTCTGCATTTGTCCCTAAAGGAAGGGAGATCCTCCCCCTGAAATACCTTGCAAAAAAAGGTGCCCCCTGGTTTCAGCAACTCTTTGGCCAAAACTAAAGCGCGCTCTGCAAGAGCTACAGATCTGAAGTGATCCACATCCTTGCGACCGGTAGTCTTGGGGGCCATATCGCTGAGCACAACGTCGAAATAAGGGGAAATCTCTCTAAGCTTTGAGGCCTTAAGATCATAGACATCTCTCTGCAATAGGCAGACATTATCTGCCATTACACCAGGCTTTTGGAGATCAACCGCCACAACCAGGCCCTTTGGCCCTGCCACTCCGGCCGCATACTTTGACCAGGACCCTGGATATGCTCCAAGGTCCAGAACGGTTTGACCTGGCTTCAAAAACCCGTATTTCTTCTGGGCCTCTTCCAGCTTATAGACCGAACGGGCCGGAAAGCCCTGCTCCTTGGCCTTTTTAAAATAATGATCCTGGACTTTTTTCACCTATGAGCCATCACCCATTGTTTGGGGACCTAAATTTAGTAATGAACATCGAACATCGAACGTCCAACATCGAATGTTGAATGGGAAAAGATGAAGAAACAGAAATAGCTGTTGAATGTTCGGTATTGGGTGTTTGTTTTTTCATTGGATGTTGGACGTTCGATGTTCGATGTTCGATGTTCATCTTTCAAAACAACCATCAATAAGTTCCGCCAGGTGTAACACCCTGGGACCCCCGGTTTGATGAGCAGTCCCTGCCCTCCACTGCAGCAGACATCCTGAGCATGTGGTAACTACAGTGGATGCGCCTGTCCTGTCCCATGCAGAAAGCCTCTTCTCGAAAATCTGCCAGGCAAGCTCAGGATTTCCAATACTAAAAAGACCCCCCTGTCCACAGCATTCATGAGACATTGGCCTGAAGTCATCTGAGAACATCCTGTCCAGCAGCCCTTCGCTTTCCCCCACACCGCCCAGATCGAACCGTTGGTGACATGGAGCATGATACGTCACTGTGACTGACCTATCCCTTGACTCTCTGAGAGGTAATACCTTTAGCTCAACTACAAGTCGGCTGAACTCCCTGACCTTATCTGCCAAATTGCCGGCAACTTCTTTTTTTGGGTCTTTTTCACTGAACAATTTTGGCCATTCTTTAATCATGGAGGCACAGGCAGCACATCCGGTAACGATGAAATCCGCCCTTGCCTTTTCAAAGGCCTTAAGATTTTGAATGACGAGTTCTCTCGCGATTTCCTGCGCACCTGCTGACCATGCAGGCATACCGCAGCACCCCTGTCCCAAAGGTACCAGCACCTTGCCCCCTAAACACCGGATCATGGCCTCAGCCACCTCCGGATAGAGGTAGTTCTGAACGCAACCCAGGAAAAGGGCTATTCTGGGTCCGGGCCTGGAATCAACCACACGACTCGGATCAAGCAACCTGAAATGCCTTCGGGAAAGGGCCGGCCTTTGCGCAAGAGAAGGCATTTCAAAATGTGGGAGGTTTTCATCCCGTGAAGTCCGGCCTGTAAGGCCAAGCAGACGCCAGATAAGGCCGCTTGTGCCGGGGATGCCGGCAAGGAGCTTTGCCAGCAAGGGAGTCAGTCTGCGACTCTTGAGGATATCCCATAGCCACCAGGGAGTGGAAAGCCCTTTGGCGTAGCTTGCTCCCCTGGCACTTCTGACCAGGGCATTTAACTCCACCCCGGCAGGACATATGTAACCACAGGCCCCGCACTGAAGACAATCTTTTAAGGTCTCAAGCACCTTGAACGGAAGCACATTCTTTCCAGGACCTTGGCCTTCCGGAGCGGAATTTGGGCCTTTGCCAATAATTTCCGTAATAAGTCTGTATTTTCCCCTGGGGGAAAAGCGCTCATGTCTGGTTACGTCATATACCGGGCACACTGAGAGGCATGCACCGCACCTGACGCATCTGGTTCCGGCATCATTTCTGTCACCAGATAACCGGCCTTCAGTTTTCCGGAGATCATTCAGGCTCTCTCACCCCTGAAACAGGTTTTGTCCACTCTCATGCCTTCTCCATTCAGAACTCACGAATCAACGGCTTAGTTTTTCGGTGAACCCTGAACCTTTGAACCGTGAACCCCTGAACGATTACCAAGATATTTCTGTTTTAACTTTTTTATTCTCATTATCGCGGCTTCATCCACAGGAAGGCTTGCCTTTAGCTGATGCAACTCATTATTCAGTCCCTGTATGCCTCCCTCTGGATTGAGTTTCACCACAACTTTTCCTACTGATTTTCCTTTTGGATGATCCCTCAAAAGATAGGTCCTTCCTATTTTTAATGGCTGATAACGCTGTCCACCGGGACCACTTCCGATGATAACATCTATACCATCAACAGTGCTTGCCAGCTTCCTGTCCTCAAACTCACCAAGGTTGGACAACAACACTATTACATCGACCCTGTTCTTAAGCTCCGGGACCAGGGACTTAAGCCGGGCTGAAGGATCGAGCACCTCCACACCGTCTGCCTTGGTCCGCTGGCTCAACTCAGGAGACGTAACGGCAAGGACGCCTACTTTCGTACCATTAACATCAAATATCCCATAGGGCTCAAATACGGCCTTACCCTTGTAGCGCAGGTTTGAAGATAAGGGCATCAAACCCCTTTGTTTGGTCTCTTCCAGCAAAAACATGGTTGAGCCCGCAAGATCTCTTTTGCCCACACAAAGGGCCGTGTAACCCATATCACGGTAAAAATCCAAAAGAAGCCCTGCATTGGCAATTGCCGCTTCTGAAGGTGCTGCTTCATTTCTGAAAAGAAAATTACCAGCGTCAAAAAAAAGGAAGCTGCCATGGTTCTGAACATTATCACGGACCCACCGGACCCGCCGGGCGATTCCCCCGATCTCCTTTCCCCCTCAACCAAAACACGGATCAAGATAACCCAGGGTATTCCCAGTATAAAACAGAGTAAATTCCTTTGTACGTTCCTGAGAATCCGCCAAGGCTGATCCGGCTGTAAAAAAAGATACAAGAAATGCGAATAAAACAAAAACCGTTATATTTCTGATCCTGTTCATCATAAATGCTCCTTTATTTAGCATTTTCTCCAAGCAACTGCCTCATCCACCAACTCGCCCAGTGTTCCTTCAAAATGGCGCCGGCAAGGGCCTTGGCCCCTTCCGTTTTTAACCTGTCTTTGACATAGGGTATCCAAAGCGCTGCATCACTGCTTCCAGTGTCCAAATGTTCTTTAAGAGAAAGTAACATATCGAGCTGATCCGCGTCATGGGCCAATACTGACTCTGTTGTCTTACAATCCCTGAACTCTGACAGCAGATCCGCTATCTCTTCACCGCCCGGAAGTCCTTGAATCATTTCTGTGATTGCTGATTTTTCATCTATAGTCACATACCGCTTGTGTACTGCGTTGGCATCCCCTGTCCTGGCCTCGGGGAGATCATGTACCAGGCACAGCTTCAAGAGTCTTTCCATATCCACTCCAGGGACATCTCTTGCCAGCATCATGGCACTCAGGATCACACCAAACGTGTGAGCAGCCACTGATTCCCTGCCCTTACCCAGAAACGGATAGCCTGTTCGCCACGTATGCTTGAGCATTGACCCTTCAAAAAGAAAACGGGCTGTCCTCTCCCAATTTGTCTCTTTATCATCCATTGTCACTCCATTGAAATTAAACGAAAAATAAGCGTCTCCAGCAATACTCTGTGGGAAACCTGACCTCCTTTGAACTCAAGATCCATTTCGGCCATAGAAGCCAGGAAATCCAGCATCCGGTCCAGATCAAAACCATGTGCCTGCAGGCTCAATTTGTAAAGTGCATATGGATGAGCACCTTTCAACACGGCAGGAAGGGTATCTCCCAGGTTCTCCTTTATTTCAGGTAGTATCTCGTCTTTAAAGATCTGGTACTGCAAGTTCTTAACTGCTTGAATGCCTGGTCCATATTCAAAAACTGCCCTTAAGATTATCATCTTCCGTAGAAAGTTTGCAATAGTCGTAAGTATTGCCAGGGGATGGATTCCTTGACCCAGCAGATAACTCAGGCTGTTGAGGCATTTGCCCAGGTCCTTTTCGCCGATGGCGCCGGTGAGCTTGTATAACTCCTCATCCCTGTGCCTTACAACCAGCTCGCAGACGTCCTCAGCCTTTATCTTGACACTATCTCCCGCCTGGGATACGAGCTTCTGGATCTCTGTCTTCAGACCCACAAGGTCTTCATGACCAACCCGTTCCATAATGGCATCAATGGCCTTAGGCTCTATTTCCTTGCCCTTTTCCCTGATCAAACTCCTGATAAAGCTCCTCGCAAAATCTGCCCCGCCTTTCTTATCCTTCTTTTCTTTATCAAGGTCCACTACAGGCCCATGCTTTTTGAGCTCCTTGTAAAAGGAGCACCTTCTGTCCACTACCTCGGATTCGATAATTATAATTGCGCGGGACGGGTCGGCCCTCTGAGCAAGCCAAGCAAGAATGCGATCTCCCGAGCCTGTATGTATGGGCTCTATACATTCCAGGTCTTCACCATGGACTTCAAGGAATTCTGAAAAATTGTCAATGAGTAAATCCTTAGGCCAATCCAAAACCTCTTTTATCTGCCCTGAAGAAAGCCCTATGAGCTCCTTTGGATCT
>WTCF01000223.1 GCA_013138705.1 Deltaproteobacteria bacterium | reverse complement strand
TGAGTCCTGCAAAGCAAATCGCGCTTTCCAGTAGAAATCGTCTTAAATATTTAAGCAGGCGCACCAGGGTCTGGGCCGGAGATTCAGGCATAGTTTTTTGCTCTACCTAAATTGAGCGATTAGCCTTTAGCGGTTAGCTATTAGTTTAATGATTATCGGTCTGCCGCCCTGACAAGCAGGATGTTTTACTATTACAAGCTTTTACCTTGTTGAATGCAGCTTCGCTGCCCCCTTTGGGGATTCAACAGGGTGAACCCGTTGGATGTTATTTCTAATTAACATAATGCCCTGATTTTTCAAAGCTAAACGCTAACAGCTAATTGCTTAAGTGCCGAGCTTTTCCCGTATATAGTCCACGGCATTCCGGAAAAAAGCCAGCCCCGCCCCTTCCTCCGGCAATTCTTCCCTGGTCCATCGTGGATGGTTGGTCCTGTGATGAAAGGCCTCAGGATGGGGCATCAGGCCCATGAGCCTGCCTGTAGTATCACAAATGCCGGCTATGGCGAGCTCCGAGCCATTTGGATTGAGGGGATAGTCTTGTGTGGGCTCCCCTGTTACAGGTGATACATACTGAAGTGCAATAAGGCCTTCTGCCACCAGCCGGTCCCTTACAGATATGTCAATTGTTACGAACTTTCCTTCTCCGTGTCTTACCGGCAACTCAATACGGTCTATCCCACGGGTGAATATGCAAGAAGAGTCCGGAGATACCTTGCAAGTGACCCACCGGTCTTCGAACCTACCGGAATCGTTATAGGTGAGACTTACATAGCGTTGCTCATAATCACCATCAAAACCCGGCAGGAGACCGGTCTTCGCCATCAATTGAAAACCATTGCACACCCCCAGTACCAGACCCCCCTTTTCCACAAATTCCAGGAGCTGATCCAGCAGACGCTCTCCAGTCCCTCTGACCCTGGCATTTCGGAGCCTGTAAGCCCCGGCCTGGGCTGCCCCCAGATTATCGCCATCTAAAAATCCACCCGGCAGGTTAAGGAAATGATAGTCATCCAGGTGGACGCTCCCATCCAGGAGATCACTGAGGTGTACTATGTCAACCTGGTCTGCACCGGCCAGCCTGCAGGCATTGGCCATCTCCATCTCACAGTTGGTTCCGTATCCGGCTGTAACTATTACACGTATTTGGGATGTCATGTACTACTCCAGAATTGCAATTTTCCCACCTGTGCGGTTAAGAAACTATTCAAAATCAATCACGAAAACACGAAGGTACGAAAACACGAAACAAAAACCTGAAAGTCAAGTTGGCGCGTCCATCCACAAACCTCTCTTTCGTGTTTTCAATTTTTCGTGCTTTCGTGATAAAAAATATTAGCCACACGTCTCCAGCCACTGATTAACCTCGTTCTCAAAGAGCTCATAAAAGGCGTCAGAGCCTCCTAAACCGGTTCGACCGAAGGTATAATTGATCTCAATAAATAAAGGAATATTAGATCCCTCCAAAAAAACAAGGTCAAAACCTGCCATATTGATTTCAGTATGTGTGCACAGCTCTTTTACTGCATCTCTTCCTACGGCTTGCAAGTCCGGATCAGACCGGGCATCAACTTGTCCACCCTTCGCAATATTGTGGAAAAAACCCGAGGTGTTGCATCGCCAGTAGCTCTGGATGTGATTTCCTATGATCACAACCCTGAGATCCCTTTGGAGATTAGGAATAAATTCCTGCAATACAAAGCCGAAAAGGCCCTGTATTTCAAAATGCTTGAGTATTTCTGTTGCATGCTTCAGGTCCTGGGCGTCTTCTATCAGCCAAATCTGGGACCCCTCTCCCCCATTGGTCCCCTTTATCACAAATGGATAATCCGGGAGCCTGGGGCGGTGGCTCATTTCAGGGTGATCGCCTAGCATGGTTTCCACTCTGGGAAAGATCCACGTCTTCGGGTGAGGAATCCCGCAACTCCAGAATAGCAGGGTATCTCCCACCTTTCCCTCCCACTTAAAACGAAGACTGTAATTCGGGAAAACATTGGCACACAGGGTACGGCACAGGGCATAGAGTTCTCTGGACACCGTCTGTGGTAATATAATTGCCCTGGCTGTCGTGAGGTTGCGAATCATATTCTCATCCCAGATGCCCCTTTCCCAGTAAAATAGGTCGCCTTTAATCATGGGATGAAAGGATATCACAGGACCTCCGGCATCAGGCCTGGATTTCTGATTTATAATATTTTTCCTCCAGTCTGTAATTGAACGTCTTGGAAATTCTACAACTCATTGAATTTACAGGGGGGTTGTTAAGGTTTGGATTCTTGCCCCGCATCTGGAACAATGGAATGGTGGAATATTGGAATGTTGATATTGCAAGGCAATTTTCCATTTATTGACTTCCCTGTCAATAAAGATTTTTGCCGGTATACCAATGATCCATTCTCCCAGAACCCATTATTCCATAATTCCCTATTGCTACAATACCCAGTTGGATCCTGTCATATCAAGGGGTTGAATAACGTACTCGCGGCTGATCCGCGGCGATTCGCTGCCAGAAATTTAGTCTTAATTAGTAACAATGAAAAGGAATTCAAACGAGTTAAAAATTTGAAAGTCGAAAATTGGGTTAAATAGGAATCACAGAACAATCTGCTCACTTGACCGCAGAAGCCGAGCCGATTCAGAACATTTGGGATTTCCTGACGGCCATGTTGCACCATGGCATGAATGGCCCATCTGTGGAGTGCAATGTAAACTGCCGGTTGCGCGGAAAAGGGGAAAGTGACGAGGTCTCCCTTTACACTCATTGTTGCATATTGCAAAACTCTACTGAAATTCTACCTCGACACGCTTGGTCGTCTCGATCTTGAGACCAGGAATGCCTTTCAGCTTCTCTGCCGCAGTTTCCATGTCTTGAATTTTACCCATGGCGGCGAGTTTCTTGAACGTTTCCTCATCCTTCATAATTTCACCAATGTTCATGTCGAACAGGGTCACTAATTGCTTCTTCTTGCTCTGGGTATCTATTTGAACGTAGGAAGCATTTGTCCTTGCAATTTCGCCATCCACTTTCACCATTATCCGTACACGGAACCCGTCAAACATCTGTTTCACCTGGGCCAACTGTTCCGAAGGAAGCTCCTGCGTGGCTACAGGCGGCATCTCCGACGATTTTGGTTTTTTCCCATTATCACTCTGAGGCAGATTAATGATCAGTTTCGGACCATGGTCCCTGACAAAATCAAATGTGATAGGATTGCTCTTCTTGCTGGTTTGGCCCTCCGTCTGCCCCGGAATATCAGGATCAGAACTGATCTTCAGTTTCCGTATATCTTCGAAGGCATAAACAACCCCGACTCCTATTGTACCATCTGTTTTCTTCAGTTCCTTGGCCGAAATGAATCTCACACCCTCACCCATGGTTACTGCCTGCGCTTTGTATTTCTCAATATCCATGAGGGGGTTGGCTGATTGATCAGCCGCTGCTTCTCCGCCCATGGCCGTTGACATCTGCTGAATCATCTGCTGAAGTCCTTTGCCGACAAACACAACATCGAACACAGAACCGCTACCGTCCTTTTTAACCGAAACCACAGTTGTGGCGTCAATGCACCCGGAGGTAAGCAAAAGCGCAAGTACACATGTGAATCGCAGTGCATGTCTTATCATATTTCGTCCTCCGTTTTTCTGAAGTGGCTGTTATCCTGCCTTAGCAGGACTTGCCGGCACTGGGCTATCCCGCGCGTTATTTCCATGTAAAAAATTTTGGGTGTTAATACGCTATCGTCACAAGTCAACGATCTCTTAATTTAAGGGCGGGATTGCAAAAGTGATGGCAAGTTTACAATAAGAGAGACGGGGTAAATGTTCTTTTTCTATTCCGCAGCCCTGATAATGCACGCTGATAATGATTTCATTTTTCCTTCACTTACCTTCTCTTTTCACATTATTGACGATTTTACCGAAAAAGAACATACTAGTTGTAATCCATACGACTTGTAATATTGGAGGGCTGGGGATATCCCCAGCACCTTCC
>WTCF01000062.1 GCA_013138705.1 Deltaproteobacteria bacterium | reverse complement strand
ATGTAAGTGGATGTTTTGCTATCTATCATACCAGCCCCCATAAAATACTTAATAGCACATATTATTGATGGTCGAGCCCGGACCGAATTACCTTTTCATAAAGCTCGTTGGTATCCACGACCACTTTGGACCTGGAGAAGAACCTTGCCATATTATCGATATCCCTCTGCAGGAATTCGTCAGAATTCAGGTGGTCAAGGGTCACAGACTGGCCCATATCAATAAATACCGGAATCAGGGAGTCAGGGTCTACCAGAATATTATATTCACTCAGGTCGCCGTGTACCAGTTGTGCATCCCTGTACAGCCGCACAAGGAAATCCTCAACAGCCTCATATATGAATGATGCCTGTTCTGTATCCAGGTTAAGATCACGAAGTTGCGGGAAGGGAATATTTTCCTTTCCGATAAACTCCATAACCAGTATGTTCCTGTTGGTTATAAGGGGCATGGGTACATTCAACCCCGCCTCCTTTGCCCTGCTTAAATTCCTGAATTCCTTACGGGTCCATGCCAGTACAATATCCTTTTTGGTGTGTCTTATGTTCCTGAACCTCACATCACCGATCAGGTACTCCTGCATGGCCCTGAAATTACTGTTACTTATACGATATATTTTGATAGCCAACTCCTGCAGTTCATCATCCTGTGTTCTTACTGCATGGAAGATGTTGGCCTCCTTCCCTGTACTTACTGTACCCCCGAGTGCATCCAGGTATCCCTTTGATGAAAGCTTGTACAGGGCCATCAGCGTAGCTGTATCGAAAACCTCATCCTTGACCTTAAAATCTTCAGAATTCTTGATCTTCTTCCTGAACTCATCGATCTTCTCGTCAAACTTTTTCAGTTTTTTTGAAGTAGTAATGTCCAGGTCGACCATCATGGATCATCCTTTCAGGTATCCTCTTCTTTCCAGCCAGTCCACTTGTGGTCTGGTATATCGCCAAACAACATCTGACTTCGCATCCTGGAAATCCCACGGTACCACAATAACGATATCACCTGCTCGAATCCAGGTACGTTTTTTCATCTTTCCCGGAATCCTTCCGAGTCTTACTATTCCATCCATGCACCGTACTCTGATCTTATTAGCACCAAGCATGCTTTCAACTACACCTAAAATTTCCCTGTCATGTTTGCGGGGAACCCTTACTCTTATTACTTCATTCTGTTCTGGTGGTTTTTTCCTATGAATACTCAGATTAACACCTCTATACAAAAAGAGAAAAACAGGTGTTCACATGATTTCCTCTGATAATGAACCGTTGCATTAATTTTACATAAATTTGCACGTAGATATATAAAACTAAGCTATTACTGTCGCTATGACAGCATATTGCAATCGACAGATGAACAGAATCCTCCCTTCGGTCGGATTTTCTTGAGTACATCAAGTTATACTTGATATACTACAAGAAAATGCTCACTTCGTTCGCATTTTCTAAGCCTACAGGAAAGTATATACTTTCCTTTACGTGTACAAATTATGTAGTAATCCTAGTTTAAACTAATCCTAAACAGTAGACGTGTAGGGTGATTGGTCCAGTATACTGATACCATTATCAGATATGTTCAGCACACGTATCTCGTTTAATGTACCCGAACCCCTTAGTTTTGCTACATAGATGGAACGCTGTAAGTTGTTACCTGAAACTACCCTGCCAAGGCGTGTCACCGAGTCTGCGCCGTATTCTACAACAGACTCAACATTGAAAGTCGTCCCTACAGTGACAACAGAAGTAATATCATGTCCTCTTAGTACACCGAACAGGTCATCTACAAGTGTCTTTAATTTATAAGGAGAATCAATTGCAAGTAACATGGCTTCAATGGCATCAATAAATACCCTGTCAGGTTTGACCTCTTCAATCTTGCGGATAAGGAGCTTCTTAAAGCTCAGGATAAGTTCCATAGGTGCCATATCAATAGTCTTCTGTAACCTGAGTTCAGGGTCGGCTATATCAACAAATGTTATCTTACCTGCTTCTTCCATATCCCAGAAATCCCATTTGAATGAAGAATACATCTCTTTTTTAAGGGATTCGGCTGATTCGGAAGTCATAATACAAAGGGATTTTTCATTGTTCTGGATGCCATGATACAGAAATTGGGAGCCAAATACAGTTTTACCAGTCCCCGATTCCCCGGAAACCACATTTACTGTCTTTTTGAAATAGCCACCTTTTAATAAATCATTGTAACCAGTGATTCCTGAATCCACCCTATCCAAATTTTCATTCTTGATTGTCATTTGAACCAACTAAGATATTAACATACTTCATTATGAAATTTTCCATTCGGAAACACGAGATATGCTACTCAATATACTACTCGATAATTCCAGGTGTCTCATTACTCTATATTTTCAGCTGTCCCATTCGTTCAACGGCCTCGTTTATCCGATCCACAGACTGGGTCAGGGAAAAACGCACATAGCCTTCACCATAATCACCGAAACCCACGCCTGGTGTGGCCACGATACCTGCTTCTTCCAGCAGTATCTTTGATAAGCCCATTGAATCATGGCCCTCAGGTACCGGGGCCCAGATATAGAATGTAGCCTTAGGTGGCTGGACATCAATACCCAGTTCCTTTAATCCCACCATCAGGGCGTCCCGCCTCTGTGTGTATAGCTTGTTCATGTCACTGATACACTGCTGTGAGCCCTGCATTGCCTCGATCCCTGCCTCCTGTACCGCCTCAAAGGCCCCGGAATCCACATTGGTCTTGACTTTGCCCAGGCCGTCCAGGATTTCTGCATTGCCCACAGCGAACCCTATCCTCCATCCGGTCATGTTATATGTCTTGGACAGGGAATGCAGCTCAATACCCACGTCCATTGCGCCGTCAAGTTTCAGGAAACTTGGTGCCTTATAACCGTCAAATGTCATCTCACTGTAAGCATTGTCATGGACGATGATGACCTCATTCTCTTTTGCGAATTCAATGACATCTTCAAAGAACTTTTCAGGTGCTATGGCTGATGTGGGATTATTCGGGTAGTTCAGGAACATCAGTTTTGCCAGTTTTGCTACATCCCTGGGTATTGCATCAAGGTCAGGCAGAAAGCCATTTTCTTCAAGCAGAGGCATAATAAAGGGCTTTCCATCAGCAAACAACGTGCCTATTTTATACACTGGATATGCGGGGTCCGGGATCAGGGCAATTTCTCCGGGGTTTATGAATGCCAGTGGTATATGAGCGATACCCTCCTTTGAGCCTACCAGGGTCAGCACCTGGGAAACAGGGTCCAGTTCAATACCCAGGTGTTCCTTATACCACTTTGCTGCGGCTTCCCTGAAGGACAGCATGCCGGTATATGAAGGGTATTTATGCCTGATTGGGTTTTGTGCAGATCTATACAGGGCCTGGATGATATTATCAGGTGTGGGCATATCCGGGTCGCCAACACCCAGGTCTATCACATCCACGCCTTTTTCAATTGCTCTGGCCTTTGCCT
>WTCF01000218.1 GCA_013138705.1 Deltaproteobacteria bacterium | reverse complement strand
CCCAAAATCTCCTCAGACTCCATTTCTACCAATTCCTATGACATGAAAATCGTGTATCAGATTGGGATCGGGCTCTCAAGCAGGTCCGTTGACCCAAATCCGATTAAGATCACCAAATTAAATATTGCCGTCCTTCGTGACCGCTATCTATGATATTCTTCACCGACAGAATCGGCAGGTGCAGTTCATAGAGCGTGTTGAGCACCCCAGTCAGCTCGGCCTGGTCCCTCATCCGGCCGACCAGCGTCGTCCCCGTCGTTTTATCCGCTCTTGTGTGTGTGGTGATACGCATACCTCCAAGACGGTCGGACCAGCCTTCGTCCAGATGTCCCTCGACTGTGATGCGATAGGTTGCCGACGTCCAGAGTTTGAGACGTTTTCCCTTGTGTTCATTCGCCATTGGTCATGATCCTTTTTTCTGGCCGATCAGCTTGGTTTGCCAACCCCGCCTATATATACCTAGTGCTTTCCGAAGGGCGGGAAAACCCCCAAAAAGGGGCAAAAAGGAGAAATTTTAGGAATCTATATCCCCCAAGAGGGGGTAAAAATGGGGGATTTTTACGATCGGTTGTTCGAGATGTGGGGCAGGGACGAATCGGCCCCTGAGGGCATTAAGGACGGGAGAGGACCCCCAGGCTTTTGGCTCTGGTAACCGCCTCACGGCGGTTGCTGACGTTGAGCTTCCTGTAGATGTTTTTCAGGTGGGATTTCACGGTCTCCGTTGAAATGAACAGTTTCTCGGCTATCTCCTTGTTCTGCCGCCGTTGCTCCAATAGCTCAAGGATCTCTAACTCGCGACTTGTTGGGGGCTCGACCAGAGGCTGATGGCTCGCAGATAGAGTAGGAGCGGCTTCAGACCCGGATATATCCTGAACCGCGACCTGTTCATCACCTCTGAAAGCGACCAGCAGCTCTTCGATAAACTCCACAGCAACGTTTTTCGCGACCAGCCGTTTCAGCAGGTCAGCCATGGGGGAACCTAGTTCGACAAATGGGCGAATCGATCCGCCGGACTCCGCCATGGCGACTGCCCGTTCCAGGAACTCCAGTGCCTCCTCTAATCGTCCCTGCCTGTGACTGGCCAGGGCCTGCAGAACCATGATCTCCGTCATCTGGCAGGTGTTATGCCATGCTTTAGCGTTCTGTAGGAGATCCTCGAGCCTTTCTATGGCTTCCTTGAGACTGGCGTCGGATCCAATGGCAATGAGCACCCGGCATTCTGTGATAACGGGGATCTCCAAAAAGAAAAGCATCATTTGATTCCCGGGCGTTTTACTCAACGGCCTTTGCCAACGGGAAGCAGAATCGAGGTCACCCCGCAGAAGTGAGAGGCGGGCCTGGCAGGAACGGATAATCTCAAGATGTCCAGGTTCCTTCGTCCATTGTGCATACTCCTGTGCGAGCCTCATCGTCTCGTCGGCTTCATCCGGTTTCCCCATAAATTGACTGGTGATCGCCAGTCCCGCCATGGCGTCAACTGCAGCCCTGGGGTTCTTAATGTATCGATTCTCCATGACCAGGTTGAAGTGATGCCGAGCAGCGTCCAGGTCAAACATCTTGAAGGAGGCGTTCCCCTGCACATACATACCCCATGTCTCAGCGAAGACGAGTCGGTTTGACCTGCAAACCTCTCTCAGTCGCAGGCACTCCTGAAAAGCCTGCAAACATTCGCCGTCCAGCATATGGATAAAGCACAAGCCGAAAGCGAGCCGTGACAAAATCATCCCTTCCTGTAAGTTTCTGCTGCGAATTCCTTCATGCAGCCTCCGGATGGCTGTCTCTTTCTGGCCACTTAGATGAAGTGCCACGCAGAGCCAGTACTCAGCTTGCGCTCTTAATGCCACGAAGGAGCCGGAAGCTGTTCCGTCGCTTTGGTAAAAAGCTCCACACTGCGTGCTCCCTCGCCCTGAAAATAGCAGAGGATGCCCTGAAAGAAGTTTATCTCGGACAGCAATGCCGGCTTCGTTGAATCTTCGTCAAGAAGGGATTCGACACGTTCGATTATTGGGAGGATCTCCGCCACCCGCGCTTTCATGAGCAGGACCCACGCCTGGCCTAGCAGTGAGTCCGGTCGCTCCTGCTTAATCTCATGGGGTAATCTGTCCAGCCACATTCCAAGCGCATGCCATCGGTCAGCGTCAAGGGCAGTACGCCTGTTTCGCTCAACAATCTGAGCGGCAGTAAGCGCGTCTCCGGCGGCGAGCGCATGCTTGATGGCCTCATCAATGAGACCGTTCTCAGCAAACCATTCCCCTGCCCGGGAATGCAGTGCAGCTATCTCTTCGGAACTGCGGTAGCGTCTTAACTGGTTCTGCAGGAGCTGCTTAAACAGGTGGTGGTAGCGGAACCATTTGTTGGTTGTATCCAGGGGAATGACGAAGATATGTGTTTTGGTCAGCCAATCGATGAAATGTCGTCCGCTTACATCTGCTTCTATCTGATCTTGTTCTGACGCCTCTGCATGCAGGGCATCGCAAAGCGGGGCACAAAATCGATTCAATATGGCGGTTTGCAGAAGATGCCGATTAAATCGCGGTGGTACCTGAGAAAGGACATCCTGGATCAGATAATTCCGCACATATTGCGATGTATCAAGCATCTCAGTTGTCAAACGTTCCTGATCTGCTTCGTTCCTGATCGAAAGGGCAGCTAGTTGCAATCCGGTCACCCAGCCTTCCATTTTCTCCTCTAAAATTTGCGCTGTTTTGTCTGTAATTGCGATGTGCAGAAGTCGCTCCAAGAATGATTTTGTTTCCGAAACAGTAAAACGGAGCTGTTCCAAGGCGATTTCAGTCAACAATCCCCGGCTGCGTAAAGAGGCCAGCGGCAGTGACGGATCCCGCCGGGTGAGCAAAGCCAGGTGCATGATCGGGGATGGATACACCAGCAACTCCGCCACGAAATCGTGTACCGCGGCATTGCGGATATGGTGATAATTATCTAATACCAGGATGAAGTGTTCAGATAGTGTTTCCAGATCGTTAAGCAGATACTGGGCGATCATCGCCGACTGTGGCAACTTGGCTGCCTCTAAAAGAGATCTTGCCTTGAACGCCTTATGGGGGAACAGGCTCTGAAGGGCTTTAATTACATAGCTTAAAAAAATACGCACATCATCGTCGCTTTTATCCAGCGACACCCAGGCACCGGGAAATTTTGATACGGCTAGCCATTGGCTGGCCAAAATACTTTTACCATACCCGGCCGGGGCAGCGATCAACGTCATTGAATTCTGAATTTGATTCTCCAGCACTTCTATCAATTGAACCCTGGGGATGATATTGGCAGTAATCGGCGGGCGGCGCAGCTTGGCATACAGAATCGGCACGGATGAATCATCCGCCAAATTATCGGATTTGGAAATAAGGGTCTTGTAGTCTGAAATCACTAGATTGGAGATTGATTTGCTCAGGTATACGTCGCCGGCCAGTACCTTTCGTATGCCTTCGACCAGTTCCTCCGGAATGCTCTCCTTTAGGATATAGCCCGAAGCGCCCGCCCGAAACATGCCCCTTACAAACTGTTTGCCGGAATGAACGGACAGGGCCACCACTTTGGTAGCGGGACAAACCGACAGAAGCTGTCGGGTGGCCTCGATCCCGTCAAGATTCGGCATGTTGATATCCATGATCACAAGATCCGGCGTTTCCTGGCGAACCAGTTCGATGGCGACCTGACCGTCATCGGCTTCGCCTACAATGGTCAGGCCTTTCTCTTTTGCCAGCAGGTGGTAGAGACCCTGGCGAAACACAGGATGGTCATCAACTAAAATGATGGTGGCCGACATGGAGATATCCTTGGTTCAGGGTTCAAGGTTCTGGGTTCTGGTATCAAGTCTCAGACGTCACTCCCTGCCTCACCACTCGGCACTGCCAGAACCACTCGGCACCCCTTTCCCGGTTCGGATTGGATGTCGAAGGAACCGCCAAGATCGGTCATCCGTTCCTGGATGCTGAAAAGGCCGAAACAGTCGTTTTGTTTGTTTTTTGTGGCTCCTGTGTCGGGGTCGAAACCGACACCGTCATCCTCGACTACGATTTTCACACGGGCGTCGTCTTCGGTTATATAAACAAGCACTTTATTCGCCCGGGCATGTTTGACCACATTGGCGAGCAGCTCTTGCACATTGCGGAACAAAAGGGCCCGCACGTTTTCATCCAGCGTGTTTCTGTGGTCGTCACCGACATTTTCAATAAACTCGATTTCCAGGTCGTACCGTTTGGCGATCTGCTCTTCCAGCCATTCGGATATGGCAGCCGCCAAGCCGATCTCATTTATCGACGGAGAACTCAATTCAAAAATCAGACTCCTCGTATCCTGCAGGGCTTTAAGCAGAACATTGGATATATCCTTGACCAGCAGGTTTTTTTCCAACTCGGATTGCGTTTCCAAAATTCTTTTTAATTGCATGCGTGCCAATGCCAGCGAATGACCAATATGGTCGTGCAGATCGGCGGCAATACGACGCCGCTCCCTTTCCTCGGTGATGGTCAACTGAGAGACCAGCGACTTTAGTTTCTGCTGATACTCTTGTAGCGCCTGCTCCGCCTGTTTCTGCTCGGTGATATCCACATGACATCCGAAAAGGCGGCATG
>WTCF01000057.1 GCA_013138705.1 Deltaproteobacteria bacterium | reverse complement strand
GGGCTAAGGAGGTGGCACATATGAAATGCAACATGGGTAGAACTGACAGGACTATCAGAGTGTTCACAGGACTTGTTATTATTGCAGTTGGCGTCTATATGAAAAGTTGGTGGGGAGCTATTGGCTTATTGCCAATTTTTACAGCCGCCACGGGCTGGTGCGGACTCTATAAAGTTTTCGGAATATCTACATGCAAGACAAAGGGTTAAGGTAACCGTTCACGGGTTAAAAGGTTCAGGGTTCACCGGGAAACGGATATTCTTTTTCATTAGCCTATTGAGAAAAGGAGAATGATATGACTAAGACTGAACAGAATTTACTGGAAGCTTTTGCCGGGGAGTCCCAAGGCAGAACAAAACCGTAAGGAGAAGTTACCCATGGAGAAACAGGCCTTAATTGACAGGTTGAACAGGGATCTTGCCGATGAGCATGCGGCCATTATACGCTATCTAGTTCACGGCTACATGGAAGGAGAAGATACGCCTCTGGGTGCGAGCCTGATTTCCATCTCCAGGGAGGAGATGTGGCATTTTCATTGGCTGGGGATGATCATAGGCCAACTGGGAGGCGAACCCAATTTCACACCGGCTCCCTATCCCTATGATCCAACCAGCCGGGCAACAATACTCAGGTCTTACATTGAGTATGAGGAGAAGTTGATCCCCCATTATGGCGGAGAAGCGGAAAAGGTGGATGATCCCCATATCAGGCGGGTACTTGAGAGAGAGGCATGGGAATCGGCCATCCACGCAAGAAAGTTTCAAAGGAAACTTGACAAGTTGAGCCCTGAAGAGGCAGCGGGCCTCCCTGGGGGAGAGAGTGAATTGCCCAAGGAGCTGCTGGATATGTTGCAGGCAGAGGTCACAAGCAAGTATACGGAGATGTTGCAACATCTCCGCACTTCCTGGATCTTCCAAAAAGATGAAATCATGGGCTGGAAGATCATGGATCAGGCCATGGAAAAGATGAAACACCTTGCGCACTTTGCTGAAGATATTGCAGAAGATGGTGTTGCCCCAAAATTAAAACCTGGCGAGATAGACAGGAGTAGTGCCATTGGGCTGGCCCTGAAGAGGGCATTGGAGGATGTCCGGACAGCCCGGGAGCGCCACCTGAAGTTAAGGGAAGACAGCGAAGTCAAGAAGCACTCAGGCCTTGTCATCAACCTGGACCTCACAGTCCAACAGGAAGAATATCAAGGAGCAGAAATCGAGGACTGGTTGCAAAAATAAAAAACTACCAGACAGAAGGAGGTGATTTCATGGAAGAGATGGAGATCGGTTGCGGCAAACCAACCGGTGCAGTGGTTGGCGAACCTGCAAAGGATGAGGTTGTTGAACAAGAGCAAGAAAAGGCAAAGGAGGTAGTCATGGCAGTAGCAAAGATAGGAAAAAAAGCCCCGGATTTTCAGGCCCCGGCATTTCATAAAGGCAAATTTAGGCAGGTGAAGCTCTCAGATTATTTGGGGAAATGGGTCGTGCTCTGCTTTTATCCTGGAGATTTTACTTTTGTTTGACCGACTGAGTTGGCGGCAGTTGCCACCAAATATAATGAGTTGCAGAAGTTGGACGTGGAGGTCCTGGCAGTCAGCGTGGACAGTCAGTTTGTCCATAAGGTCTGGCAAGAGGAAGAACTTTCCCGAATGGTCGATGGAGGTGTCCCTTTTCCTATGGTATCTGACGGCGCCGGCAAGATCGGTTCGATCTACGGCGTCTATGACGAGGCCGGTGGCGTGGACGTGCGCGGTCGGTTTATTATTGACCCGGACGGGATCATTCAGGCCATTGAGATACTGATCCCGCCAGTAGGCCGCAATGTGAACGAGTTGCTTCGACAGATCCAGGCATTTCAACTGGTCAGAAAGACAAAGGGTGCAGAGGCCACCCCATCGGGCTGGCAGCCCGGAAGGCTCACTCTCAAACCAGGCCCTGATCTGGTAGGTAAGGTCTGGGAGGTGTGGAAAACCGATCTGGCCTTTTAGCTGTATAGAGCGAGGAATGTGTATTTTCGAAGACCTGCTCAAACAGGGCTGATGTATCATGAAGCACAGGATGCGGACCTACCAGGGCTTCTTCCATGTCAATCCGGACTATGCTTACTGGTACGGCTGGGCCATGATGACCAAGGACCTAGGTGAGATCAAGGAACTCGCCGGGATCATGAGGGCTATGGCCAAAACGGAGAAATAATCGATGCGGATGGGGCGCCTTCGGCGCCCCATCCTATCGGGGAAGTACTATTTCTGATTTTTAGGAGAATTATGAAATGACAAAAAGACTGGAAATCTACAAGTGTGAACTGTGCGGCAACATGGTCGAAATGGTTCACGAAGGAAAGGGGGATCTGGTCTGCTGCGGCCAGCCCATGAAACTGATGGAGGAAAATACTGTTGATGCAGCAAAAGAAAAGCACATTCCAGTAGTTGAAAAAGTGGAAAGTGGTTTCAAAGTAAAAGTGGGGAGTGTGGCTCACCCAATGGAGGAAAAACACTATATCGAGTGGATTGAGTTGATTGCCGATGGCAGGGCCTACAGGCAGTTTTTGAATCCCGGAGATGCCCCGGATGCCATTTTTCGTGTTGAGGCCGACAAAGTCACCGCCAGGGCATACTGTAACATTCATGCCCCGTGGAAGGGATAAAGGGTGGCAATAATGCAAAAATATGTATGTTCTGTCTGTGGATATGTGTATGACCCTGAGGAAGGTGATCCCGACAATGGGATAGCACAGGGAACTCCCTTTGATAATCTGCCGGACGACTGGGTATGTCCAATATGTGGCGCCTTAAAGGAACAGTTCGAACCGGAATAAACTCATTTCATAGGTTCAGAGGTTCAGAGGTTCCGGGGTTCAACCTTGAACCCTGAATCTTGAACCTCTGAACTATCACATGGAAGGAAGATAACATGAAGGTCTGTGAAATAAAAAAGGACATATACTGGGTGGGGGCTGTGGACTGGAACGTCCGGGACTTCCACGGCTATTCAACCTACAAAGGCTCTACTTACAACTCTTTTTTGATCATGGACGACAAGATCACTCTTTTTGACACTGTCAAGAGAGAATTCAAGGGTGACCTGCTTTACCATATAAAGACCATAATTGATCCATCTAAGATAGATTACATAGTCGTAAATCACGTGGAGATGGATCACACCGGCTCACTGCCTGAAGTCATGGAACTCGTAAAACCGGCAAAGCTGATTTGTTCCTCCATGGGCAAAAAAGCGCTTCTGCAGCATTTTCACAGAGAAGATTGGCCCTATGAAGTAGTAGGTCCGGGTCATACCCTGAACCTGGGCAAGAAGTCAGTGCAGTTCATTGAGACCAGGATGCTCCACTGGCCGGACAGTATGTTCTCATATGTTCCTGAGGAAAAACTGCTCATATCCAGCGACGGATTTGGTCAGCACTGGGCCACCAGTGAGAGATTTGACGATGAAGTGGATTTTTCCGAGCTAATGTCGCATGCGGCAAAGTATTATGCCAACATACTCCTGCTCTTTT
>WTCF01000121.1 GCA_013138705.1 Deltaproteobacteria bacterium | reverse complement strand
TAGACAACAGAAGATGGAATAAAAATCCGCGAGTACAGATTTTGCGCGTAACGGTCGGTCATTCCGGCGATGAAATCACAGACCCTGCGCTCATAAGGGGTCTTGTCGTCGATGTCTACTGCTTCTTCTTCAAACATCCGAATGTTTTCCCGGATAAAGGCATCTTTGTTTTTTAAAAAGAACTCATACAAGTCAAAAAGGACCTTTTTGGCCTTTTCAAACTCACCATGCACCTGAGGTGCCCTGTATACATTGTCATAGAGAAAGGCCCTGAGGTGAACCATCGTTTCATAAAGACGAGGACTTATTGAAAGCTCCATTTTCCCGTTCACTACCTTGGTGCTTGCTATCACGTCTTTGATCATGGTCGAGATACGGGTGGCGTGATTTTCTCCCAAGACATCTTTACACTTTGACGGAATATCCTTTTCAGAGATCACCTTGCCTCTAATTGCATCGTCCAGATCATGGCTCAGATAGCCAATGACATCTGCTATGCGCACAATCCTTCCTTCAACAGTCATGGCCCACTTATTTGATTTTTGGGGGATAATTTCTCCAAAACCCTTTGAGTGCTTAAATATTCCATCCCGGACTTCATAGGTGAGGTTGAGACCCCGGCCGCCATTCTCCAGCACATCCACCACTCTCAAGCCCTGACGGCAGTGAGAAAATCCCCCGGGCACGATCTCATTTAAAATGGTTTCACCGGCATGCCCAAAAGGAGTATGTCCAAGATCATGGCCTAATGCCACCGCCTCTGCCAGGTCCTCGTTAAGGCGAAGCGCCCTTGCGATTGTCCTTGCAATCTCTGATACTTCCAGTGTGTGTGTAAGACGGGTGCGGTAATGATCTCCCATGGGAGATAAAAACACCTGTGTCTTATGCTTGAGACGGCGAAAAGACTTGGAATAAACTATACGATCTCGGTCCCTCTGAAATGGGGTTCGGATATTACAGGGTTCGACAGGATAGAGTCTTCCTTTGGTCTCGCTGCTGAGACAGGCCTGGGGACACAGGATCAGACGTTCTCGTTCTTGAATCTCTTCCCTGATAGTTACGGGTTTATTCAGTTCTTCAAGCCTTAGACCGGAATCTGCATACATATTTGTTTTTATAATGGGAGCATTTCTGGAAATCAAGCACGTTGCGCTTTTTTACCTCCTCGTGCCCTGTTCTTTAACAAGATTATGAGTCTTGCAAGCAGCCCTCCAGTATATCCGGATATTAGCTACTGTGTAACAAATACAAAGACCGGTTGTAATCCAAAGAAAGGCCGAAACCGCACTTTCAAACCCATAAAACACACAGCCCAGCACCAGCGACAGCAAGGCAACAGGTATGAGTATACGTCTTTTTATCCAGGAGATATCGATTTCTCCCTCTTGCATTGCCCACATATCAAGCCCCTGGCTCCCGAACTCAAACGCCACGATAAGGACCACCAGGCTGCTCAGTTCTTTTGGAGCTAAGGGCATCAGGGCGAGTGACAAGAGCGGAAGCATTAACGAGGCAATAAGTCTTCCCAAGGCCGGCAGCCCTTGTCTCAGACATTCCGGAAGGCCTATAATGAGATACTGGCTGCCGGACACCAGGGTAATGCCAAGCATAATAAGGCCATAAGTAATAATAATATGGGGCGGTCTAAGTGCCAGCCCCACTACAAGCCCAAATACAAGAAGGCCCAATGCCGTTTGCAAACGAGTTGACAGGTGACCATCCTTCCAATAAAGGGCCGCAGCCAGAAATAGAGTGGCCAGCAAGGCACCGGACAGAAATGCTATAAGAACTGTTTTGTCCGGAAACATATCAGTCATGAAAATCAGACCTGCTCCTATCATTTGAAGAGTGGTCTTGATTTTTGCAAGTTCAGTGACACGGAGCTGCTTTCTGGATGCTGTACAAAATCTGCGGAACTCTGTCACCATGAATTCCCTTAAAAAAATTGGCCATACGATCCAAAGGGGAAGGATGCCAAGATCTACCAGCGGGATCAGGGTAACAGCAATAAAGATCTTGTCGGCAACGGGGTCAAGGAGCTTGCCAAGAGGCGTGCTACCGTCACGGCGGGCCAGCAGGCCGTCAAGATAGTCAGTAAAACCTAAGAGGGTAAAGGCTGCAAGGGCTGTGACCTTCGCCCTGATATCTCCGTAGACCAAGAAATACGGCAGGGGCAACAGTATGATTCGAAGAGCTGTAAGGTGATTAGCACGGAGCTTCATCAGAGATATTTCACAAGACCTCTTTCCTTGATCTTTTCTACTGCTTGTTTAACCTCATCAAGCCTGTTCCTTGGACAGACGAGCACCGCATCACCTTCAGCCACAATTACCATATCCTCTGTCCCCACAGCAGCCACCAGGATACCACCTTCCGACATGAGCAGACAATTCTTGCATCCAACAGAGGCAACCAGTCCATCAACGGCATTACCGTCATCGTCCCTGGTCGATAGATCATAATAGGTTTCCCAGACCCCCATATCATGCCAGCCACAATCACATGGAAAGACCACGACATTAGAGGCCTTTTCCAGAAGACCTTTATCCAGAGAATCATCCGGTATCATGTCATAGTATTTGCTGACCATGGATGCTTCTTCCTTTGAGCCGGAGAGGGACCTGATACGTTCAAGCGGCACCCATGCTGCGGGCATCCATTTTTTAAGGGCCTCAAACAACACCTTGGATGAAAAAGCAAAAATTCCGCTATTCCAAAAAAAAGTCCCTGATGAAAGATAATCGAGCGCAGTCTCTCTGTCCGGCTTTTCGTGGAATGCCGTAACGTCATAGCAATTTTTACCACTTATTTTGGTTCTTAACCTGCCAATCTCCACATAACCGTAAGCAGGCTCAGCCCTAGCAGGCTTTATCCCAAAAGTAACAAGGCAAGGATTAGATCCGGCAAAGGAGAGCCCGGCATCCAGGACACATCTGAAGTCTTTCTCATCCTCAATAAGATGGTCGGAAGGTAGAACTGCTATTAAACTATTGGGATGGAGGGACTCAATCCTGACTGTAGCCCAGGAAATTGCAGCCGCAGTCCCCTTAGGGCATGGCTCAATGAGCATATTTGAGCTGATAAGACCTGGAACAGAGGCTAACACATCTTCCTTCTGGGCCGGTTTTGTAATTACCCAGATCCTCTCCCAGGGAAACATGGGCCGAATTCTGGAAATAGTCTGCTCAAGAAGCGTCTCCTGGCTGTGGATGCAGAGAAACTGCTTAGCTTTGTGTTGCCGACTCCTTGGCCAAAGCCTGGTCCCAAACCCTCCGGCCAGCACCAGGGCATGATAGCATTCCTTGCTCAACGTTTTTCCTCCAAACCTGAAGTCATCATAACCGTTCACGGGATTACAACGCCCGTTTTACCGTAACCCACCGAACTGTAAGCGTTTACAGGGTGCTGCAGATGCGAGGCGGAGGGTACGCAGACGTACTCCCTGTACTTCAAGTGCCCGACAACAAAGCAGATGCGGTGCTCTGTAAACGCTTACAAGTCATCATTGCTGCCAGGGCCGCTACTGCTCCAATGGCTGCAGTCTCTGAACGAAGTGTCCTTCTACCCATGGTGGCAGTGGAAAAGCCCGCTCCCTTACATGCCAGAATTTCTTCCCTGGAAAA
>WTCF01000211.1 GCA_013138705.1 Deltaproteobacteria bacterium | reverse complement strand
CAGAGGATGGAATGAGAAATGAGCCCTGAAAAACTCAAGCAATACATGGAAAAAAACAAGGAGAGTGACTACCTCATTGTGGATGTTCGACAGCCCGAAGAATATGTCCGGGGGCATATTCCAGGGGCAAAACTCATCCCGATCAAGGAGCTGGTGGCAAACCTTTCTGACCTGCCCTATGGCAAGGATCTAATTTTTTACTGTCACAGCGGCGGGCGTTCTGAGGCAGCGGCAACACTTGCTGTGGAAGAAAAGGTATCCAATAAAGATATATACAACCTGGAAGGTGGAATCATGGCCTGGGACGATAGAATGGTACCTGATTATCCCAGGGTACAGGTTTTTGACAAGTCAAAAAGCCTTTCCGAACTTCTTTTAATCGCAATGGACCTGGAAAAAGGGGCATTTCGATTTTACAACTATATTAAAGACAGATTTGTTTCAGAGCCTTTTTCGAAGACATTTGGGCAACTGTCCACAGAGGAGATAGTCCATGCCAAAGCTGTTTACCAGTACTGGAAAGCCACTGAAAGCGATCCGCCTGAATTTGAAACCGTCTTCGAAAGCCTGAAAGGAGAAATCCTTGAAGGCGGAGAGAACTTGATTGACATTCTCAAGCGCGCTGCAGCTATTGAGGGCAACACCTGTCTGAATCTCATAGAATTGGCACTCAATATTGAAAATTCGTCATTTGATCTTTACCGGACAATGGCTGAAAAGACGGATAGCCAAGAGGCCCGAGACGTTTTTCTGTCCATCGCACAGGCCGAAAAAACACACATGAGAACCCTCATTGATGCGTTAGACCTGTGTGGACATCTCGGAAACTAAGAAAAATATGTTGGTTAGGGCCGATAATTATCGATGCAGAACAAGTGATGGTTCGCAAGTATCGCAACCTGCACGGTTTGTGAAAAGGATAGCGGTTCATTAGTGATTAGATTCGAGTTGAACGAAAGGAGGCCGAATATGTCAAATGACACAGACAGATCTTTGCAGATGCTTTCTACAGCATTGGAGATGGAGAAGAAGGGAAAGAGCTTTTATGAGATGGCCGTTTCAACGTGCCAGAACGAGTTTGGGCGAGAAATATTTCGAATGCTCATGAAGGATGAGGGCATGCATATGGATCGTATACTTAACATTTATGAAGCCTTGAAAGCAGGTAAGGCCTGGTCTGAGAAGTGGAAGTCGATAAAACCTGACCACAAGGATCTGGGGATTCTTTTCAAAGAGATGGCGTCTGCCCATGGAACAGAGATCACGCCCAAAACCAGCGACTTGGAAGCGCTTGATATTGGCATCGACCTCGAATTGCGGGCGATCTCCTTTTACCAGCAGCACCTTGCAAAGGCCGTCGATCCTATGGAGCGGGAGTTTGTTGACCAGATGATCACCGAGGAAAGGAGCCACCATGCTGCCTTGTCTGATATGAAGTTGTATTTTTTTGATCCAGCCGCATGGTTTGTTGAGCACGAACGGCATATTCTTGACGGCGCTTGAAATGAGATTGATTTTAAACAATGTGTTCTAGACAGTGAGGCTTAGGATTAGGTTCGCCCTGTAGTAATCGGATTATTTGTGACTTTTTTGTTCGAGGAGGTCACATGTGCTTGGCTGATGCAAGACCAATGCAAGAAACCGATAACCAAGGTTAGTGAGTTAAAGACAGTACTTCATTGATCCCATCTCACGAGGCCTTAATGACGGCGAACTCAGAATTTTTCACATGAAGAAAGGAGGTCTACAATGAAAAAGGTCAATGGATATAATCCCAACGACGGGGACTGGTTTTGGGTAAAGTACACACCCGAGGGTGAGGCCAAGCCTTTTGGCAAACCCGCGGGCTGTATTGGTTGTCACGGAACCAGAGCCGGCAACGACTTTATAATAGTACACGAGTTCAAGTAAACGCCAGCTTTGAAGACAGAACTTGACGATGGTTTAACATGAAGTCAATTTTGTTCACTGCGTGAGTATTTGGGTATTCACAAGATACTTTTTGAGAGTTCATCAACTTATGCAGTTTTTATCATCATAGGGGGCATGTTTTGCTCGTCATACATCCGATCATTCAATTGTCAGCTGTAGTGTTGACCTTGTATGTATTCTGCCTCGGGGTTCAGCGCTTTCGGTCCCTTCATCTTCATCAGAAGACACTTTTCAGATGGAAGCGGCATGTGCTCCTGGGAAAGATTGCTCTGTTGGCGTTGCTGGCCGGTATGATGGGAGGCATGACCATGGTATATCTTTACTTGCACGGGTTCCTCATAACCGGGGTCCACGGTAAGGTCGCCCTTGTAATGACTACCTTTATCATTTTTGGTGGAACGACCGGTCTATACATGGACCGTAACAAGAAGAAACGAACAGCCCTTCCCTTGATTCATGGCCTGAGCAATCTCGTTCTTCTGATTCTCGCTTTGACCCAAGTTGTGACCGGTTGGAGGGTCTACATGCAGTTCGTTTTAGGACACTGACCATTGCCCGGCTGATGCAAGACAAAAAGGGCTTCAAACCGTTTAATTGTATTTAGAAGGGAGATCCATATTAACTGACATTCCAAAACATTAAAGGAAAAGGAGAATAAGACCATGCACGACAAGAAAGAATTGTGTGAGAAGATCAAGTCGATCTATCCTGACATCGGCGAATGCGGCATAGATGTCGACGTAGAGTATGATGAGACCAAAAAGGCCTGGGTTGTTGACTTGAAAAAGGGCGAACATGAGCTCAAGACTCACTTGGAACTCCCAGAAGCTGACGAGTGTATGGAAGGAAAACAGTGCGTTTCCCTGGGTCTGCAGATCGGGCAACTGAGGGCGAACATAGAGAAGATGTGAGGTTAATAACAAACAGTTCTTGGTCCCTGTGCGGTTAATCGATACAGAGGAGGCCAGGGCCTACATAACCGAGTATCAAGAAGGGGACTTTTTGCCGTTCTAGGTGTTCCCAGAAGGGGAGTACGAAAAGGCTCGTATTCCAAAGGTGAGGTTTGTACTCTTGGCTTAGCCCTCCGACCGCATGGAGGAATTCGTATAGGTGTTTTTTTAAATATAGCATTTCGGCCTTTTGGAAACCCAAACTTATGGATGAAAGGGAATAGTCATGGCAGAAAACATCAAATGGGAAACAGATATGGATGGCGCACTGAAACGGGCGCGGGTTGAGAACATGGTTATATTGCTTAGTTTTTTCAATCCGGATTGAATTGGATGTCAACAGATGGATGCAGTTACGTATCCAGACGGGAAGGTGATCAGCTTTATTAACGATAACATGATTCCCTTGCAGGTCCAATTTGATATTCAGCCCCTGTCCACGGATTTCAATGTTAAGTGGACACCTACTCTTATTACCCTCGATACCGAAGGCAAAGAGCACCATCGGACAGTGGGTTTTCTTGCCCCTGAAGAATTGATTCCTTCGCTATTGCTGGGCATGGGGAAGTCCTATTTGGAAACGGATCAATTCGATGAGGCACTCACAAAGCTCGAAAAACTGCTGGTAGAATATCCAAAAAGTGATTCGGTGCCTGAGGCGATTTATTGGCGTGGTGTGTGTAGTTACAAAGCCACAGATGATCCCAGGCCTCTTAAAGAGGCCTATGAGCAACTAAAGGCCGAGCACACCTCAAGCGAATGGACGAAACGGGCCTATCCTTATCGGCTTTTATAGGCCCAATAAAGGACTATAGAAGACAGTAAGATTTGACTGCTTCAGAAAGGTCTTTCCTTTCAGATCTCATCACAACGTGTTGAAAGACTGAGGAATTAGGGATGAAAAAACCCGTTAAAATTTATACGCTCAGTACCTGTAGCCATTGTAAGGCCACTAAAATACTTTTGAATGACTGCGCTGTGAAGTATGAATTTACTGATGTGGATTTGCTTCAAGGAGGAGAAAGGACCGCTATTCTTGAGGACGTGAAGAAATGGAATCCACGGTGTTCCTTTCCCACCATTATCATTGGAGACAAGGTCATTATTGGATACAAAGAAGATGAGATCAAGGAGGCCCTTGGATTATGAATGAAGTGGAAAGACTGTATGAGACGTTAAAAAAGGTTCAAGAGCCGAAAGGTTACTATTTTAACAGAGACAAAGAAAGTGTCTTCGATCTCCTTGACGCACTTCTTGTAAATAAGAAACGTTACGGCTACATGTCCTGCCCCTGCAGGCTGGCATCCGAGGAGCGCGACCTGGACAAGGACATCTTATGCCCCTGCGTTTACAGAAACTCTGACGTGGAAGAGTACGGGAGTTGCTATTGTAACCTTTATGTTTCAAAGGCATGGAACGAGGATAAGGTACCTCACGTCCATATCCCAGAGAGGAGGCCTCAGGAAAAAATTCCCTATTGAACTATAAAAGGAGAACGCTATGGCCACGATTAAGATAAAAGGGATGACCTGCAATCACTGTGTTATGGCGGTCACCAAGGCCCTGAATGAGATCGACGGGATCAAGGATGTCAAGGTGGACCTTGAAAAAGGTGAGGCTACTTTTGAGGGAAAGCCAGTTGACATGGACCTGGTAAGAGAAAAGATCAAGAAGGCAGGCTACGAAGTTGTCTGATGAAGTCACACTCAACATCCGAAAAGACAACCATTTCAGTCGGAGGCATGACCTGTGCTGCTTGTGTGAGACGTGTGGAACTGGCCTTAAAAGCCGTTGACGGTGTCAAGGATGCCACTGTCAATCTCACAACAGCCAGGGCAACGGTAATTCACGGGCCGGACTGGGCCGGTGTGGAAGGGCTGGAACAGACGGTTTCTGATGCCGGGTATGAATTCCTGGGTGTGTTTGGGGCGACTCTGGAAGACCCTGTTGAGGCTGCCCGGAAAAGGGAACTCAAGGCACTGAAGATCAAGTTCAGTGCGGGACTGGTTCTGAGCGTGGTCATTTTCATGGGTTCCATGCAGTATTGGTTTCCGTATCTCCGGTCGGTCCCCAGGCAGATAATGCTTTACTGCCTTTTCGTGCTCACAACTCCGGTCGTATTCTGGGTCGGTAGCCGGTTTTATGCCGGGGCCGTCAAGGCCGCGAAGCAGAAGACCACAGACATGAATACCCTGGTAGCTGTTGGTGCCATGTCGG
>WTCF01000082.1 GCA_013138705.1 Deltaproteobacteria bacterium | reverse complement strand
ATTATCCGAATTCTGCTGGATGCTACTCTCCCCTTTATTTCTCTAAAATTTCCATAATCTCTTCAGCAGTCACAGTAGCAGTTCCGATCTTTCCAACAACTACACCCGCGGCAATATTTGCTAAATAAGCTGCTTCAGGGAAAGTGAGCCCATTGACTATTCCCAGGGCCATGGCCGCTACGACCGTATCTCCTGCACCGGTGACGTCAAAGACCTCACGTGCCATAGTCGGCACTGTAAATAATCCGTTTTCCCTTTGCCAGAGGGCCATCCCGTGCGACCCTCGGGTAATGAGTACCGCCTCTGTTCCCAATCTTCCCTGGATCTCTTGTGCAGCCTGACTTAAGCTCTCCGTATCCTTGATCTCAAGACCTGCCATTGCCTCTGCCTCTTGCCGATTAGGGGTCACCAGTGTCACTCCATGGTAGAGGTAACTGTGGGCAGGCTTGGGATCTACTAAAAGGGGAATGCTTCTCTCGCCTGAGATCTTCCTTAATTCATCCATGAAGCGAGCCGAAACCACACCTTTGGCATAGTCAGATACAATAATTCCGTCAATTCCAGGAGCCAGTCTCTCAAAAGCTTCGGCCAGGGCCTTTAGTGATGAGTCGTTTAGGGAGTTATTATTCTCCCTGTCAACCCTCACTACCTGCTGACCCCTGGCGATTATCCTGGTCTTGATCGTGGTAGGGCGTATGCCATCAACAACAGCGGTCGAATCTATACCCCCGGACCTGGCGAGCTCTCTGAGGTTCTCGCCCATGGCATCTTTCCCGACTACGCCCCCAAGGATTACAGGGCTGCCCATGGCCCTGAGATTATTTGCCACATTTGCCGCACCACCAAGGAGCATGGTCTCCTTCTGGACTTCCACCACAGGGACCGGCGCCTCAGGAGATATCCTCGACACATCACCCCAAACAAACTGGTCAAGCATGATATCTCCGGCCACCAGCAGGCAAGAGGAGTCAAATCGACGAACAGCTTCCTTAAGTCTTCTTATGCGATCTTTCATTTATTTCTTTTTACTGGATAAGGTTTGGCCTCATCTATCAGCATTACGGGGATACCTTCCCGTATCTCGTACAGCAGACCACAGCTCTCACAAATCAGCCCATCTTCGTTTTCAGTAAGCTTTACCTCACCCTTACACTTAGGACACGCAAGAATATTTAACAGTTCGGGACTAATGGGCTTGCTCATAACTTACCTCCAATCACCAAATCACTCAATCACCAAATCACCAAATCACCCAATTCTTCCAATTTTTCCAACTGCCTCGATTACCTGCTCAGGAGAAATATCCATCATACATTTCGGGTCGGGACAATGACGTTTAAAACAGGGACTGCATGGAAGTCCCAATCTAATAACATGTTGTTTCCTGCCAAAAGGACCTGTCCTCCATGGAGCCGTGGGTCCGAACAGAGCAACCAGAGGGGCTCCGGCTGCGACCGCCAGATGCATGGGGCCTGTGTCGGTACTTACCACAGCCCCTACCCTCTGGTACAAAGCGGCAAGGGTCCTGAGGCTGGTTAGCCCGGTAAAATCAATAACAGGATGCTTTGCGAACATTGCAATATTAGAAGCAAGGCCCTTATCGCTCGGCCCTCCAACTATGATGGGAACCATATCCCAGCGCTCGAAACAACTGTCTGCTACTTCTGCAAATCCCTTTGGGGCCCATCTCTTTGTTTCCCACGTGGCTCCTGGATTAAGGCAAAGCATGCGGCAATCTCCCGCACCTGCCTCCTTCAACAGTTGGCCTGCCCTCTCAATGTCAGCCTTCCCAATGGCTAAGGGAAACTCAGGTTCTTTAATATCCGCATCCAGATGAGAGGTCAGCCTGAGATAGCGGAGCACAGCATGCTCGTCAGGATCATAACGGGGAAGCTTGTCCGTCAGAAATATAGAACTCCCCTCTCTCCCTTCTGCAAAACCAAGCTTGCATGCCCCTCGCGAAAGTCCGGTCAAGACACCGCTTTTTAGCAGACCCTGGAAGTCTATCACAACATCGTATCTTTTGCTGCGAAGGTGACTAATAAAACTCCCGGCCTCTTTAATCAACCTTGGCCACTGTCTCAGGTTGCCGCCTAGTTTTCCGAACCTGCGCCTGGGGTAGATTATTACTTCATTCAGCATAGGATGAGAGCAAAGCAGGTCAGAGGCTGCTTCATCCACCAACCAGCTTAGATGTGCATCAGGATATCTCTTGCGCAAAGCGGCAAGGGCAGGAAGTGTATGTACTACATCTCCTATGGCGCTGAGTTTTACCAACAGTATTCGCATATCCATGTACAGGCATCAAATAGATCAGATGCAATGTGGGGCAACCGCTCCTTCTGGTCCGGCAAGAGCCGTGAGAGGGTCTCCTTTCCATAGCCGGTCAAGACAAGTACGGGCTTTGCCCCCACACGCCAGGCAATCTCTAAATCTCGAATACTGTCTCCCACAACAAAAGATTCCTCCGGAACTATGCCTAATTCCTTGATAGCAAGATCTACCATGCCCGGGAATGGCTTACGACAACCACACTCTACCCTGTATTCTCCTTTCCCTTCAGTTGGATGATGCGGACAGTAATACCACCTGTCCACATAGGCACTACTTTTAGAAAGACGCCTTGCCATCTCTTCATGTACCTTTCTGACAAGAATCTCGTCGAAGAAGCCTCTGGCTACCCCGGATTGATTGGTTATTACAGCGACTTTATAGCCGGACTCATTGAGGAGACGAATACCCGAACCTGCCCCTTCTATCAAGACAAGATCCTCCATCCGGCGCAGGTAACCGACTTCTTCGTTGATTGTCCCGTCTCTGTCGAGAAATACTGCTCTTCTAATGTTCATTTC